>JAYNNS010000020.1:3674-17206 GCA_038112835.1 Curvibacter sp.
GTTTGTTTGCTTCGGTAGCCATCAGAACGCCTCCTCGGGAAAGTCCGCGCAGGTCATGTCGCGCGTCTCCACCACCTTAAGCCAGGCGCCGATTTTCGGCAACTCATAACGATAGAAATATTGCGCTGCCAGCAGCCGCCCCCGATGGTCCATGTCCTGGGCCCGGGCTTGCGCGGCCAGCGCCACGTCGAGCCAGATCCAGGCCAGCACCGTGTGGCCGAAGGCCTGCAGGTAGGGCACGGCATTGGCCAGGGCCTCGCCGGGACGGCCGGTGGACCAGGCAGCCTGGGTGGCTGACCCCACCTGTCGCAGGGCCTCACCCAGCTGTGCCGCGTAGGGCGAGAGCTCGGGCAGCTTTTGGGCTCGCGCGATGGTGGCCGTCATGCGGCCGGCCAACAGCTGCAGGCCCCGGCCCTCTTCCATCAGCACCTTGCGGCCCAGCAGGTCCAGGGCCTGGATGCCGTGCGTTCCCTCGTGGATCATGTTGAGGCGGTTGTCGCGCCAGTACTGCTCCACCGGAAAGTCCCGCGTGTAGCCATAGCCGCCATGGATCTGGATGGCCAGGGAGTTGGCCTCCAGGCACCATTCGCTGGGCCAGCTCTTGGCGATCGGCGTCAGCACCTCGAGCAGCAGGCGCGCCTCGTCGGCCGCCTCGGGCGTGCCCGTGTGCTGCTCGTCAACCAGGCGCGCGCAATAGAGCTGCAGGGCCAGCGAGCCTTCGCACCAGGACTTCTGGGCCAGCAGCATGCGCTTGATGTCGGCGTGTTCGATGATGCGGACCTGCGGCTGGGTCGCGTCCTTGCCCGCGGCGCTTGCGCCGCTTCCTTGAATCCCGCCCTTGGGCTGAAAGCCCATCGGGCGACCTTGCGGGCGGTTCCTGGCGTACTCCAGGCTGGCCTGGTAACCGGCCATGCCCAGCATGGTGGCGGCCATGCCGATGCCGATGCGTGCCTCGTTCATCATGTGGAACATGCAGCGCAGGCCCTGGCCGGGCTGGCCCACGAGGTAGCCCACGGCGCCGGCACCGGCGCCATCCAATCCCCCGCCGGCCTGGCCACGCACGGGATACTTGCCCTCGCCAAAGTTCAGCAGGGTGTTGGTCGTGCCGCGCCAGCCGCATTTGTGGTTCAGGCCGGCCAGCGCCACGTCGTTGCGCTCGCCGGTCAGACGGCCTTCGTGGTCCACGAGTTTCTTGGGCACGATGAAAAGCGAGATGCCGCGCGTACCCGGTACCAGCTTGCCGTCGGGGCCGGGGATCTTGGCGAGTACGAGGTGGATGATGTTCTCGGTCAGCTCGTGTTCGCCGGCCGAGATCCACATCTTGTGGCCCTTGAGGCGATAGCGCGGGCCCAGCGGGTCGTGCTCGAAATCGGCACCGTCCGGCACGGCACGGGTGGCGATGTCACTCAGCGACGAACCGGCCTGCGGTTCGGACAGGCACATGGTGCCCGAGAAACGCCCCGCGAACTCGTTCTTCGCGAAGACCTCTTTCTGCAGCGCCGTACCGTGCGCCATCAGCAGATTGGCATTGCCTGCGGTCAGCAAGCCGGAGCCGATGCTGACCGAGGCCATGGCGAAGAAGGAATTGGCTGCGGCCTCCACGGTGTAGGGCAGCTGCATGCCACCCACCTCGTAATCCTGCGCGGCGCTGAGCATGCCCGAGGCCGCGTAGGCCTGCTGGGCCTCGTGCGTGGCCCGGGGCAGGATGACCTTTTCGCCGTCGAAACGCGGCTCCTCGATGTCCACCGTGCGGTTGAACGGCGCGTACTTCTCCCGCGCGATGCGCTCGCAGGTGTCGAGCACCGCGTCGAAGGTCTCGCGGCTGTGGTCGGCGAAGCGCTCGCGCTCTTTCAGACTGTCGGCCTGGAGCCACTGGTAGAGCAGGAAATCCAACGTCTGCCGGTAGCTCATGGTCTTGCCCTCTGCGCTTACAGAACCTCGAAGACGCCGGCCGCGCCCATGCCGCCGCCGATGCACATGGTGACCACCACGCGCTTGGCACCGCGACGCTTGCCCTCGATCAGCGCGTGACCGGTCAGACGCTGGCCGCTCACGCCATAGGGGTGGCCCACGGCGATGGCACCGCCGTTGACGTTGAGGCGGTCGGCCGGGATGCCCAGCTTGTCGCGGCAGTAGATGACCTGCACGGCGAACGCCTCGTTGAGTTCCCAGAGATCGATGTCGGACACCTTCAGGCCCAGGCGCTTCAAGACCTTGGGCACGGCGTAGACCGGGCCGATGCCCATTTCGTCGGGCTCGCAGCCGGCCACGGCGAAGCCGAGGAAACGGCCCAGGGGCTGCAGGCCGCGCTGACTGGCGAGCTCTTCGCTCATGACCACGCAGGCGCCCGCACCGTCGGAGAACTGGCTGGCGTTGCCGGCCGAGATCAGGCCGCCGGGAATCGCGGGCTTGATGCCGCTGATGCCTTCTTTCGTGGTGCCCTCGCGCAGCCCCTCGTCCACACTGACCGTGACCTTCTTGGTGATCAGGCCCAGGGTCTTGTCGGCCACGCCCGCGGTGACGGTGATGGGCGCGATCTCGGCATTGAACAGGCCGGCGGCCTGGGCCGCGCAGGCTTTCTGCTGGCTGGCGGCGCCGTACTCGTCCATGGCATCGCGGCCGATGTGGTAGCGCTTGGCCACCTGCTCGGCGGTCTGCAGCATGTTCCAGTAGATCTCGGGCTTGGCCTTGAGCAGGGCCGGGTCCGTGATCATGTGACGGTTGGCCTCGTTCTGCACGCAGGAGATGCTCTCCACGCCGCCGGCCACATAGACCTCGCCCTCGCCCGCGATGATGCGCTGGGCCGCGGTGGCGATGGTCTGCAGGCCCGAGGAGCAGAAACGGTTGATGGTCATGCCCGACACCGACACCGGACAGCCCGCGGCCAGCGCGATCTGGCGCGCGATGTTGGAGCCGGTCGCGCCCTCGGGCGTGGCGCAGCCCATGATCACGTCGTCGACCTCGGCGGCCTCGATGCCGGCGCGCTCGATGGCGTGCCTGACCGCGTGGCCGCCCAGGGTGGCGCCATGGGTCATGTTGAAGGCGCCCTTCCAGCTCTTGGCCAGGGGCGTGCGGGCGGTGGAAACGATGACGGCCTTGCTCATGATGCGGTCTCTCTCTTTCAGTTGTGGGGGGCGATCGGCTGCGTGGTGTTGCGCAGCAGCCGGTGGTAGAACTGGATGGCTTCCACGTAGTTGGCCACCGAGATGCGTTCGTTGGTGCCGTGGAAGCGGCTCAGGTCTTCGGGCCTGGCGCGCACAGGCGAGAAGCGGTAGATGTGACGCGACAGGCCGGTGAAATGGCGTGAGTCGGTGGCGGCGATCATCAGGCCCGGCGCGACGATGGCTCCGGGAAAGGTCTCGCGCACGGTGCGTGCGAGCTGGCGGTAGGACGGGCTGTCGATCGGGGACACGGGCGAGGCCTCGTTGTTTTTGTCCTGGTCGCGTGGCTCGACTTTCACGCGCTCATCGGCCACCGCATGGTGCACGTGCTCGTGCACCTCGTTCAGATCGTCGCCGGGCAAGAGACGGAAGTTCACCACGGCCTCCGCCCGGCCGGGCAGCACGTTTTCCTTGTTGCCGGCCTGCACGATGGTCAGTGCCGTCGTGGTACGCAGCATGGCGTTGCTGCTCGGACTCTTTTCCAGCTGGGCCTGGACCACTGGCCGGAACAGCCAGAGGTTGGACAGCAGCACGCGGTTCACGCCCTGCATCTCGGGCGCCAGGGTCTCGAACATGTCCAGGGCCACGCCGCGGATGGCCGCCGGCATCTGCTGGTCCTCCAGCCTGGCCAGCGCGCCGCTGAGCATGCCGATGGCGCTGTGCTTGGGCGGCATGGAGGAATGGCCGGGCGTGGCGTCCACGCTGAGCACATAGCTGGCGTAGCCTTTTTCGGCAATCCCGATCAGGGCCGTGGGCTGGGACAGGCCGGCCAGTACCCCTTCGGTGACCAGCAGGCCTTCGTCGAGCACGAAGTCCAGCGAGACGCCGCGCGACTGGAGCAGCGCTGCAATCGCCATGGCGCCGCGGCGCCCGCCGACCTCCTCGTCCGCACCGGCGATCAGGTAGACCGTCTGGCGCGGCTGGAAACCGGCGGCCAGCAGCATCTCGATGGCTTCCATCTGGGACATCAGGTTGCCCTTGTTGTCCCAGGCACCGCGACCCCAGATGTAGCCGTCGCGTACCTCGCCCGCGAAGGGCGGCACCTGCCACTGGCCCTCGCTACCGGGCGCGATGGGCACCACGTCCTGGTGCGCCATCAGGGCGATCGGCGCCGCTTTCGGATCGCTGCCAGCCCAGGTGTAGAGCAGCGAGAGCCCGCCTACCAGCTCACGCTTGAGCTGGGTATGCAGCCGCGGGAAGGTCCGCGCCAGATAGGCATGGAACTTCTCGAACTCGTCCTTGCTGAGGTCGGGATCGGTGTCGCTGGAGATGGTCTTGAAACGCACGGCGGCGCCCAAACGGGCCGCGGCCTGCGCGGCATCGACCGCCACCGGCGTGACCGGCGCGACGGCCACCTGGCGCGACGGCATCAGCAGCGTCTTGCCGACGACGACGGCCGCCAGACCCAGCAGCAGCAGGGCCAAGGCCAGCAGGATGCGCCGCAGGAGGGTTGCGCGCTTCATCACGCTTACGGTCCCGTCTCAGCCCGCCTGGTTGAAGCTCTTGCCCTCGGCCACCAGGCGCGCCAGCAGCGGCGCAGGTTGCCAGAACTGCGCGTCGTCCAGCGGGTTGCGCGCGAAGCGCTGCATGCTCTGGGCCACGTTGAACAGGCCCACGGTGTCCGCATACTGCATGGGACCGCCGCGGTGCAGCGGGAAGCCGTAGCCCGTGAGGTAGACCATGTCGATGTCGCTGGCACGCGAGGCGATGCCCTCCTCCAGGATGTGGGCCGCCTCGTTGACCAGGGCGTAGACTAGGCGCTGCACGATCTCCTCGTCGCTGATCTTGCGCGGGGTGATGCCGAGCTCCTTGCGGTGCTTCTCGATCATCTCGACCACGAGCTGGCTGGGGATGGCGTCGCGCTTGCCCGGCTTGTAGTCGTACCAGCCCGCACCGGTCTTCTGGCCGTAGCGGCCCATTTCACACAGGAGATCCGCCGTCTTGCTGTATTTCATGTGCGGCTTCTCGACGTAGCGGCGCTTGCGGATGGCCCAGCCGATGTCGTTGCCCGCGAGGTCGCCCATGCGGAAGGGCCCCATGGCGAAGCCGAACTTCTCGATCGCCTTGTCCACCTGCTCGGGCGTGCAGCCCTCCTCCAGCAGGAAGCCGGCCTGGCGGCTGTACTGCTCGATCATGCGGTTGCCGATGAAGCCGTCGCAGACGCCCGAGACCACCGCGGTCTTCTTGATGGTCTTGGCCAGGGCCATGACCGTGGCCAGCACGTCCTTGGCCGTCTTCTCGCCACGCACCACCTCAAGCAGCTTCATCACATTGGCCGGGCTGAAGAAATGCAGGCCCACCACGTCCTGCGGGCGCTGGGTGAAGGAGGCTATTCTGTTGACGTCCAGCGTGGAGGTGTTGGAGGCCAGGATGGCGCCGGGCTTCATCACATCGTCGAGCTTCCTGAACACGGCTTCCTTGACGCCCATCTCCTCGAACACGGCCTCGATCACAAGGTCCGCGTCCTGGATGTCCTCGTAACTCAGCGTCGTGGTCAGCAGGCTCATGCGCTGCTCGTACTTGTCCTGCTTGAGCTTGCCCTTGCCGACCTGGGCTTCGTAGTTCTTGCGGATGGTGGCGACACCGCGATCCAAGGCCTCCTGCTTCATCTCCAGCATCTTCACCGGGATGCCGGCATTGAGGAAATTCATGGTGATGCCGCCGCCCATGGTGCCGGCGCCGATCACGGCGATCGACTGGATTGAGCGCTTGGGCGTATCTTCCGGCACGTCAGGGATTTTGGACGCAGCGCGCTCGGCCGCGAAGACGTGGCGCAACGCGCGGCACTCGGGCGTCCACATCAGGTTGATGAAGATCTCGCGTTCGTAGGCCAGACCGTCATCGAACTTCTTCTTGGTGGCGGCTTCCACAGCGTCGACGCACTTGAGCGGCGCGGGGAAGTTCTTGCTCATGCCGCCCACCATGTTGCGGGTGAACTGGAAGTAGGCATCGCCCTGGGGATGCTTGTACGGCAGGTTGCGCACCAGCGGCAGCGGACGCACCCCGGCCTTCTCGCGCGCCAGGGCCAGGGCCTCGTCGAGGAGGGAATCGGCGGAGGCGGCCATCTTGTCGAACAGCTGCTGCCCCGGCAGCTGGGCCAGCAGCTCGGCGGACACGGGCTCGCCGCTGACGATCATGTTCAGCGCGGCTTCCACGCCCAGCACGCGCGGCAGGCGCTGCGTGCCACCGGCACCAGGGATCAGGCCCAGCTTCACTTCCGGCAGTGCGACCTTGGTGCCCGACTGCGCCACGCGGTAGTGGCAGCCCAGGGCCAGTTCCAGGCCGCCGCCCATGGCGACGCTGTGCACGGCCGCCACCACGGGCTTGGCCGAGTTCTCGATCGCCAGGATGACGCTGAGCAGATTGGGCTCGGCCAGGGCCTTGGGCGAGCCGAACTCCTTGATGTCGGCGCCGCCCGAGAAAGCCTTGCCCGCACCGGTCAGCACCACCGCCTTGACCTGGGCGTCGGCCTGGGCACGGGCCAGGGCATCGGCGATGCCCTTGCGGGTCTCGTAACCCAGCCCGTTGACGGGCGGGTTGTTCAGCGTGATCACGGCGATGTCGCCCTGCACCTTGTATTCAGCGCTCATGCTTGCGTTCCTCGGGTGGTTCAAAAATAGAACGATCGTTCGTTTTTTGATTGTAAAAGGTTTGTGCTGCGATGCAACGAGGGTTTGTCACGGCTGGGACAAGCCTCTCGCTTTGCGGTGCTGGTGCCCAGAACTGGTGAGCAAATCGTAGCGAGCGGCCCGCGCGCAAGCGCGGACGGAGCGCCGTAGATTGATCCACACGCTCTCAGACCTCGAGCCACTCCTTGCGGGTATAGCTGTCGTTGCGCAGGGCCTCGGGTGTACCCTCGAAAACGATGCTGCCGTGGCCCATGACCAGGGCGCGGTCGGAGATGTTCATCGCGATGGTGAGCTTCTGCTCGATCAGCAGCACCGAGATGCCGCGATCCTTGAGCTTCTTGAGGTACTCGCCCACCAGCTCGACGATCTTGGGCGCCAGGCCCTCTGTGGGCTCGTCGATGATGATGAGGTCCGGGTCGCCCATGAGCGTGCGGCACAGGGTCAGCATCTGCTGCTCGCCGCCCGAGAGCACGCCGGCCTCGGTGTGCTGGCGCTCCTTGAGGCGCGGGAACATCTCGTACATGTCGTCGAAGCTCCAGCGGCTCGACCGACCCCGCCCCTTCTCGCCCAGCATCAGGTTCTGGTGCACGGTGAGCTTGGGAAAGATGTCGCGGTTCTCGGGTACATAGCCGATGCCCCGGTGGGCGATCTCGAAGGCCTTGCGGCCCTGGACCTCCTCGCCCTTCCACTGCACGCTGCCGGCGCAGTCCACCATGCCCATCACGGCCTTGGCCGTGGTGGAGCGGCCCGAGCCGTTGCGCCCCAGCAGGGCCACGATCTCGCCCGCCTGCACCTCGAAATGCACACCGTGCAGGACATGGCTCTTGCCATAGAAGGCATGCAGGCCTTCCACTTTCAACAGGGCCGTCACGTCAATGTCCTCCCGCCTGTGACTCGGCCACGACCGAGCCCAGATACGCTTCCTGCACGCGCGCGTTGGCACGTACGGCTTCCGGTGTGTCGAAGGCCAGCAGCTCGCCGTAGACCACCACGGCGATGCGGTCGGCCAGGCCGAAGACCACGCCCATGTCATGCTCCACCGTCAGCAGGGTCTTGCCTTCGGTCACCTCGCGGATCAGCTTGATGAAGCGCGTGGTCTCGCTCTTGCTCATGCCGGCCGTGGGTTCGTCGAGCAGGATCACGCTGGCGCCGCCGGCGATGGTGATGCCGATCTCCAGCGCGCGCTGCTCGGCATAGGTCAGGTTCATGGCCTGCACGTCGCGCTTCTTGTCGAGCCGGATCATCTCCAGCAATTCCTCGGTGCGGTCGTTGGCGTCCTCCAGATCGGCCAGGAACTTGAAGAAGGTGTAGCGGTAGCCCAGACTCCAGAGCACGGCGCAGCGCAGGTTCTCGAACACGCTGAGCTTGGGGAAGATGTTGGTGATCTGGAAGCTGCGCGACAGGCCCATGCGGTTGATCTCGTAGGGCTTCATGCCGTCGATGCGCCGGCCGCCGAGCAGGATCTCGCCGCTGGTGGGCCCGAAGCGCCCGCTGATCAGGTTGAACAGCGTGGACTTGCCGGCGCCGTTGGGCCCGATCACGGCCACGCGCTCACCGGGCTTCACCGCCAGATCGACCCCGCGAATGATCTCGGTCTTGCCGAAGCTCTTGCGCAGGTCCTTCAGCTCCAGGGCGTAGGGGCTGTTCATGTTGTCACCACGGCTCACAGCGCTTCCCTCCGCTTGATTTCCTTCTCGATGTCTTCCTGGATCTTGCCCCACTCGTGCACGTAGTGGCGACGGCACAGCTCGAACAGGCCCAGGCCGGTGAGCATCACGAAAGCGCCGCCGAACCAGTGGTCGGGATCGTGCGCATTGAGCGGGATGCCGACGAAACGCAGCTCCGGACCGAGCGAGAGATTCATCTGCAGGTGGTAGACCATCTCGATCATCACGGCCGCGCCCAGCAGCAGGGTGAGCCCCGCCAGGGCCAGGCCCAGGTAACTCACCCAGAGCTTGCGCAGCAGGCCGAAGCTGGCCACGCGCAGGTTCATCATGATGAGGCTGGCAATGCCGCCCGGCGCGTACATGACCATGAAGAGGAAGATCAGACCCAGGTAGAGCAGCCAGGCCTTGGTGATCTCCGACAGCAGCACCGAGGCCAGCACCAGCAGCACGCCCCCGATCACCGGGCCGAAGAAGAAGGTCGCGCCGCCCAGGAAGGTGAACAGCAGGTAGCCGCCCGAGCGGTGCGGACCCACGACCTCGGCCGTGACGATCTCGAACAGGAGGGTGCCCAGGCCGCCTGCGATGCCGGCGAAGAAACCGGAGATGATGAAGGCGATGTAGCGCACGCGCTGCGTGCTGTAGCCGATGAACTCCACCCGCTCGGGGTTGTCGCGCACGGCATTGAGGATGCGGCCCAGGGGCGTGCGCGTCAGCGCGAACATCAGCGCCACGCAGACGAAGGTGTAGACCGCGATCAGGTAATAGACCTGCAGGCCCGGCCCGAAGCTGATGCCGAGGAAGGGCTGGCCCACCACGCGGTTGCCCGACACCCCGGCTTCGCCGCCGAAGAACTCGGAGAACATCAGCGACATGGCGAACACCAGCTCGGCCATGCCCAGGGTGATCATGGCGAAGGGTGTGCCGGACTTGCGCGTGGTGACATAGCCGAACAGGATGGCGAAGAACATGCCGGCCAGACCGCCGATGATGGGCAGGAGGCTCACCGGAATGGGCAGGCTGCCCTTGCTGACCATGTTGAGCGCGTGGATGGCCATGTAGGAGCCCAGGCCGGAATAGACCGCGTGGCCGAAGCTCAGCATGCCCCCCTGCCCCAGCAGGATGTTGTAGGACAGGCAGGCGATGATGGCGATGCCCATCTGCGAGAGCATGGTCACCGACAGGCTGCTCGTGAAGAGCTTGGGCACGAACAGCAGGACCAGGGCGAACAGGCCCCAGATGATCCAGCGGCCGACGTTGTAGGGTTTGAATTCGTAGTGTTGCTTGGCCATGATCTCACGCCTCCGTCATTCTTCTCTCGTACCCAGCAGCCCCTTGGGCCGGAAGATGAGGATCAGGACCAGGAAGAGGTAGGGCAGGATGGGCGCCACCTGCGAGAGCGTGAGCTTGAGCACCGAGTTGTTGCGCGCGGCGGCGCTGAGCTCGATGTTGAGCTGCTGCGCCAGCGTGATGAGCGAATAGTCGAAAGCGACGGCGAAGGTCTGGATCACGCCGATCAGCACCGAGGCCAGGAAGGCCCCCGAGAGCGAGCCCAGCCCACCCACCACCACCACCACGAAGATCACCGAACCCACGGTGGCGGCCATGGCCGGCTCGGTCACGAAGGTGCTGCCACCGATCACGCCGCCCAGGCCGGCCAGCGCGGCACCGGCGCCGAAGACCAGCATGAAGACCCGCGGCACGTTGTGGCCCAGGGCCTCCACCATCTCGGGGTGGGTCAGCGCGGCCTGGATCACCAGGCCGATGCGGCTGCGCGTGAGCATGAGCCACAAGGCGATCAGCATGAACAGCGCCACCAGCATCATGAAGCCGCGGGTGGCCGGGAACGGCGAGCAGACCGCGGCCTGGCAGAGTTCGGCCGGCGCCGTGCCCCAGATCAGACCCAGGCCCTCGCTGGGATGGTTGAGCAGGGTGAACATCGGCCCCTGCAGCAGCTCGGGCGGGCGGAACTCCACCGCCGTGCGGCCCCAGGCCAGCTGCACCAGCTCGAGGATGATGTAGGACAGGCCGAAGGTGATCAGGAGTTCGGGCACGTGGCCGTACTTGTGCACCTTGCGCAGGGCCAGGCGCTCGAACACCGCACCCAGCAGACCCACGACCAGGGGCGCCACGATGAGACCGGGCCAGAAACCCACGAACTTGGCCACGCTGTAGCCGATGTAGGCGCCCAGCATATAGAAGCTGGCGTGGGCGAAATTGAGCACGCCCATCATGCTGAAGATCAGCGTCAGCCCGGAGCTGAGCATGAACAGCAAGAGCCCGTAGCTCAGGCCGTTGAGCATGGAGATGATGAAAAACTCCATTGGATCCCGTCTTTCCCTGTCTGCCGAGCAGACGTCAATACCGCAGCGTCAACCCGCGCGTTTCGTTTGGACAAAAAAAGGGCCCGAAGGTCACAGGCATCGGGCCCTTCCCTGCGCTGAAGCCTGCGGGCCTCAGGGACGCTTCATCTGGCAGCTGGTCGGCGTGCTGGAGACGTAGGACGGGAACTCCTTCACCAGGGCCAGCGTCATGCCGGTGTTCTCGGGGCTGTAGGGGAACTTCTTGTCCGCCTTCTGCCAGACTGTCAGGAACAGCGGCTGCTGCAGCTGGTGGTCGGCGCGGCGCATCTCGACCTCGCCGTTGTAGCTCTTGAACTTCAGGCCTTCCAGGGCCGCGGCCACCTTGACCGGATCGGTGGACTTGGCCTTGGCCATGGCCTCACCCAGGGCCTTGTAGATGTGGATCACCGAGCCGGTGTAGAAGTCGTCCTTGAACTTCTCCTTGTACTCGGCCTGCCACTTGCCCATGTCACCACCCATGTTGTAGTGGTTGTAGGACACCTGGAACACGCGGCCGGCGCTGCCCTGGCCCAGGGCCGTGGGCGTGCCGGTCACGCCGGTGTAGTAGGTGTAGAACTTGCCGTTGTAGCCGCCCTCGTTGGCCGCCTTGACCAGCAGCGCCAGATCGGAGCCCCAGTTGCCCGTGATCACGGTGTCGGCGCCCGAGGCCTTGATCTTGGCGATGTAGGGCGCGAAGTCGCGCACCTGGGCCAGCGGGTGCAGGTCCTCGCCGACGATCTGCACGTCCGGACGCTTGCGCTTGAGGTTTTCCTTGGCGTAGGCCGCCACCTGGTGACCGTGCGAGTAGTTCTGGTTCAGCAGGTAGACCTTCTGGACGTCCTTCTGGTCCTTCATGAAGGTGGTCAGGGCCTCCATCTTCATGGAGGTGTCGGCGTCGAAGCGGAAATGCCAGTAGCTGCACTTGCTGTTGGTGAAGTCCGGATCCACGGCCGAGTGGTTCAGGAAGATCACTTCCTTGCCCGGATTGCGCTCGTTGTGCTTGTTGACCGCGTCGATCAGCGCGCCGGCCACCGAGGAGCCGTTGCCCTGGGTGATGTAGCGTACGCCCTGGTCGATGGCGGCCTTGAGCTGGTTCAGGCTCTCGGCCGGGCTGAGCTTGTTGTCGAGGGCGATGACCTCGAACTTCACGCCGGCCGGGTTGTTCGCGCCGCTGAACTTCTCGCCGAAGTACTGGAAGCTGCGGACCTGGTTGTTGCCCACCGGCGCCATCAGGCCGGACAGCGGGTCGATCCAGGCGATCTTGACCGTCTCGCCCTTCTGGGCGAAAGCGGCGCCGGCAAAAGCCAGGGTCGCAGCGGCGGTCACAAATTTCACGGTGAACTTCATGGGGCCATCTCCTCGTTGTCAGAAAGAACAAATGCAGCGTAACCAAATTCAACCTGGGGCGCGCTAGGGATTGCCCTAGAACTATCGCCTTCGCGACTCCCGCGTCCGTACGGAGCGCGGGGTCATTCCGTTCACGTGCCCGGCAGCTTGTAGTCCTTGAGCGTCTCGCGCAGCCGGGTCTTGAGCATCTTGCCGGTGGCGCCCAGGGGGATGGCGTCGACGAAGATCACATCGTCCGGGATCTGCCACTTGGCCGTCTTGCCCTCGTAGAACTTCAGCAGTTCGTCGCGGCCGACCTCGGCGCCCGGCTTCTTCACCACCACCACTACGGGGCGCTCGTCCCACTTGGGGTGCCGCACGCCGATGCAGGCCGCCATGGCCACGGCCGGGTGCGCCACGGCGATGTTCTCCACGTCGATGGAGCTGATCCACTCGCCGCCGGACTTGATCACATCCTTGCTGCGGTCGGTGATCTGCATGTAGCCGTCCGGATCGATGGTGGCCACGTCGCCGGTCGGGAACCAGCCGTGGCCGGCGGCGTCCTTCACCAGCGGGTCGCCGCCCTCGCCCTTGAAATACTCGCGCAGGATCCAGGGCCCGCGCACCAGCAGGTCGCCGTAGGCCTTGCCGTCCCAGGGCAGCTCCTGGCCGTCGCCGTCGACGATCTTCATGTCCACGCCGTAGATGGCCCGGCCCTGCTTGAGGCGGATCTTCATCTGCTCGGCCTCGGGCAGCGTCAGGTGCTTGTTCTTGAGCGTGCACAGCGTGCCCAGGGGCGACATCTCGGTCATGCCCCAGGCGTGCAGCACCTCCACGCCATAGTCCTCGCGGAAAGCCGTGATCATGGCCGGCGGGCAGGCCGAGCCACCGATCACCGTGCGCTTGAGCGTGGAGAACTTGAGGTTGTTGGGCTTCAGGTGGCCCAGCAGCATCTGCCAGATCGTGGGCACGCCCGCGGCATAGCTCACCTGCTCGGCCTCCATCAGCTCGTAGAGCGACTTGCCATCCAGGGCCGGTCCGGGCAGCACCAGCTTGCAGCCCGTGAGCGCCGCCGAATAGGGAATGCCCCAGGCGTTGACGTGGAACATGGGCACCACCGGCAGCACGCTGTCGCGCGCGCTCATGCACATCACGTCCGGCAGGGCCGCGGCGTAGGCGTGCAGGATGGTGGAGCGGTGGCTGTAGAGCGCGGCCTTGGGGTTGCCCGTGGTGCCGCTGGTGTAGCACATGCTCGAGGCCGAGTTCTCGTCGAACTCGGGCCAGCGGTACTGCGCGGACTGGACGCCGATCCAGGCCTCGTAACTCTGCAAGTTGGGAATGCCGCTGTCTTTCGGCAGCCTGTCGGCGTCACAGAGCGCGACCCAGTGCTTCACCGTGCTGCATTTGGCG
>JAYNNS010000021.1:0-3773 GCA_038112835.1 Curvibacter sp.
GCTGGACTGGGCGCAGCGCAACGCCGTGAGCGAGCTGGTGCTGGGCGCGGGCGCGGCCGCCCCCGAAGGCGTGGCCCTGCGCGTGGCGCGGCAGGCCGGCTGCCATGTGCTGCTGGTGCGCGCCGCTACAGGCTGAAGTGCTTGCGCACCATGCGCGTGAGCAGTTCCTGCAGCTGTTCCTCGCTGGATTCGGTCAGCGTGCGGTAGACCTCGGGCGCGAGGCGGTCGAAGACCTCGACCAGATGCGGGTCGAAGTGCCGGCCCGATTCCGCCCGCAGGGCCTGCAGGGCTTCTTCCAGCGGCAGCGGCTCCTTGTAGGGTCGGCGCGAGCTCAGCGCGTCGAACACGTCGGCGATCGCGAAGATGCGCGCCACGTGCGGTATGTCGGCGCCGGCCCGGCCGCGGGGGTCGCGTGTGCCACCCCCCTTCGGGGGGGGGCCGGCCACCACGGCCTGGCCACCGGCCAGCCAGCCCGCGCCGGCCACGATGTCCTCGCCCATGCCCACATGCGTGTGCATGATGAGCATCTCTTCGTTGCTCAGTGGTCCGGGCTTGAGCAGGATGTGTTCGGGGATGCCGATCTTGCCCACGTCGTGCAGGAAGCTGCCCGCGATCAGCTCCTGCATGCGCCTGCCGTGCAGGCCCACGGCCTCGGCCAGTGTGGCCGAGATCCAGGCCACGCGGTAGTTGTGGATGCCGTTGTCGCTGTCGCGCCGCGCGATGGCGCGGCCCAGCGCCTCCATCATCGCGATGTGCGATTCCAGCAGCTCGCGCTGGCGGCGCTGGCTGTCGCGGTTGAGCCGCAGCACCAGCGGGTACAGCGCCAGCGCGCACAGCAGCACGGCCAGCGCCGTCAGGCCGCCCGTGCGCCGCGCATCGCGCAGCATGCGCTGGCGCTGCCAGTCGGGCACCAGGCGCGTGCCCTCGA
Source organism: Curvibacter sp. (assembly GCA_038112835.1). Taxonomy (GTDB): domain Bacteria; phylum Pseudomonadota; class Gammaproteobacteria; order Burkholderiales; family Burkholderiaceae_C; genus Hylemonella. The sequence continues at coordinate 929 of JAYNNS010000021.1, forward strand.
AATAGCCGGCCAGGACCTGGCCCTCGCTGCGCAGCGGGATGAAGACGCGCAGCACGGGCCGTCGCCCCGGCAGCCAGCGCCGCTCGTACCAGGCGGTGGCGTAGCTGCGTGCCGCGTGCGCAGGCAGCTCGGCGTCCAGCGCGTGGCCGTCGGCGCTGAACTGCTCGGCCATCAGCAGGCCGCCAGGGGTGTAGATCTGCGCGATGTCGAAGTGCGCGGCTGTCAGCGCCTGGACTGCCGCCTGCGCGTTGCGCGTGGCCTGCGCGCCCTCGGGGCGGAAGGCCTCCTGGCGCAGCAGGCGTTGTGCGTCCTCGGTGGCCTGGGCCACCAGCGTGTCCTCCAGCCGGTCGTGCGCCATCAGGCCGGCCCCCATGCCGGCGAGCGCGGCCACGGCCAGCGCCACACCGGCGGTGCCGAGCGCGAGCTTGCGGTGGAAGGGCAGGAGCGGGGCCATGGTTGGTGGGGGTCTGTCCGGATCGGAGCAATGGGCGTGTACAGGCCGCGTCCAGTTTAGCCACGCCCCTGCGCCCCTGCCTAGGGGAAAACGCCAGCGCGGCAGGTCCGCTGTCGAGGCGGCGACAATCAGCGCATGCACACGCCCGCGCGCCATCCTTACGAACACCTGACCCCCGACGCCGTGCTCGACGCGCTCGAGGGCCTGGGCTTGGCCTGCGACGGCCGCCTGCAGGCCCTGAGCTCCTACGAGAACCGCGTCTACCAGGTGCACCTGGAGGAGGGGCCGCCCGTGGTGGCCAAGTTCTACCGCCCGGGCCGCTGGAACGCGGCGCAGATCCTCGAGGAGCACGCCTTTGCCGCCGAGTTGCAGGCCGCCGAGGTGCCGGTGGTGGCGCCGCTGGTGCTGCAGGGCCGCACCCTGCATCAGCACGCTGAATTCCACTTTGCCGTCAGCCCGCGCCGTGGCGGGCGTGCGCCCGAACTCGACGATGCCGAGGTGCTCGAATGGATCGGCCGCTTCCTGGCGCGCCTGCACGCCGTGGGCACGGCGCAGCCCTTCGTGCAGCGGCCGGCGCTCGACCTGCAAAGCCATGGCCGCGAACCCCGGGACTGGCTGCTCGCGCACCAGATGATCCCGCTCGATGTGCAGTCGGCCTGGCAGCGCCGCTGCGACGAGGCGCTGGCGCTGATCGCGCAGCACGCGGCGCTCGCCGGCGCGGCCAGTGACCTCCGCCGCCTGCGCCTGCACGGCGACTGCCATGTCGGCAACATCCTCTGGACGCCAGCCGATGCGCCGGCCGCCGCCGGCCCGGGCCCGCACTTCGTGGACCTGGACGACGCGCGCATGGGACCGGCCGTGCAGGACCTGTGGATGCTGCTGTCGGGCGAGCGCGCCCAGCGCACCTGGCAGCTGTCCTGTCTGCTCGAGGGTTACGAGCAGATGCGCGACTTCGACCGCCGCGAGCTCGCGCTCATCGAGCCCCTGCGCACCCTGCGCCTGATCCACTACAGCGCCTGGCTCGCGCGCCGCTGGGACGATCCCACCTTTCCGCTCAATTTCCCCTGGTTCGGCAGCAGCGACTACTGGCAGGGCCAGGTCCAGATGCTCGAAGACCAGATCGAGGCCATGCAGGAAGAACCGCTCCACATTTAGCAGCCGTGTCACAGCTGTCGCGAAATGAAACGCCGGCGGTGGCAGCTAGGGATAGTCCGGGGGCCAGGCTGTCGGCGCCGGGCTAGCATGGTCCAAAACGACACCGGAGGAGACCGACCATGCGCACCACCGTCCCGCGCGGCCTGCAGGCCGTTCTCGCCGGCGCCCGGGCCGGCCTTTCCTTGCGTCGCAGGGGCTGTCAGCCATGAGCACCGTGCACATCCTCAGTGGCGGTGCCGCGCAAGGCCTGGTGCAGCAGCTGCGTGGCAGCTTCTACAACGAGACCGGCCGCGCCATCGAAGGACATTTCGGCGCCGTCGGCCTGATGCGCGACAAGCTGCTCGCGGGCGAGCCCTGCGACGTGCTCATCCTCACCGAGCCGCTGATCGACGAGCTCACCGTGGCCGGCCGGGTGCAGCCCGGCTCCGCCCGCGCCCTGGGCGTGGTGCGCACCGGCCTGGCCGTGAAGGCCGGCGAGCCCGCTCCGCGCGTGGACACGCCCGAGTCACTCAAGGCTGCGCTGCTGGCGGCCCGCGCCATCTACTGCCCCGACCCGCACCGCGCCACGGCCGGCATCCACTTCATGCAGGTGCTCAAGCGCCTGGGGCTGGTACCGCAGCTCGAGGGCGTGCTGCGTCCCTGTGCCAACGGCGTGGCCGTCCTGCAAGCCCTGGCCGCCGCCGAAGGGCCGGGCCTGATCGGCTGTGCCCAGACCACCGAGATCCACTACGCGCAGGGCGTGCAGCTCGTGGGCACGCTGCCCAAGGAGTACGAGCTGGCCACGGTCTACACCGCGGCGGTGGCCAGCCGCGCCGAACAGCCCCAGGCCGCGCGCCTGCTGATCGACATGCTGGCCGCGCCGGGCACGGCCCCGCTGCGGCGCGCGGGCGGTTTTGAGTGAGCCCTTGCACGCGGGCCGGCATCTGTGTCCGGTCCCCTGGAGCGCCCCGGCCTCAGGGCTGGGGGCGACCGGTCCCGATCTTCCCTTCGGCCCGTGCAGACAGATAGGCATGCAGGTCCAGCACATGCGCGTTCACGCGCGGCTCGTCCCGCCAGGCGGGCATGGCCAGGGGCTGGTCGCGGCGCTCCATGAGCAGGTCCACCTGCGCTTCGCGCGTGGTACGGCTGGGGGCGATCTGGCCTTGCAGCGTGCTGTCGTAGCGGTAGAGCACCAGGCTCACGAAGTCGCGCGGGCCCAGGGTCTGCAGGCGGGTGAGGAGGCTGGGCGCGTTGGCG
>JAYNNS010000021.1:3783-17074 GCA_038112835.1 Curvibacter sp.
AACCCGGGGCCTGCTGCTGGCGGGCGTATTCGCGGGCAGGCTTGGGGTTCTCCCATTCCACGGCGCAGCCGGCCAGCGCGGCCAAGCCCAGGACGAGGATCAGGCGCAGGGCGGTGGTCTGGTGCATGGGCTTCCTTTTCGATACAGGCCGGCGCGGCGGATGCGCCGATTGTGCGCGCCGGCGGCGGCGCTGTCTTGACGCAGCTCAAAAAAGAACAGGCCACCCGCAGGCGGCCTGTGCCCGGGAGCGGTGCAGGGCGCTCAACCCTTCTTGCGGCGTTCCAGCCAGGCGATCAGCTCGCCCATCACCCCGCGGCGGAAGGCCAGCACGCAGACCACGAAGATGAAGCCGGTGACGATGGTGACCGATTCACCCAGCGAGGCGAACCACTCCACGCCGCTGAGCTTGGCCAGCCAGCCGCCGATCTCGCCGATCTTGTTCTCCAGCAGGATCACCAGCGCCGAGCCCAGGATGGGGCCGGAGAGCGTGCCCATGCCGCCCACCAGCGTCATCAACACCACCTGGCCCGAGGCCGTCCAGTGCACGTCGCTCAGTGTGGCAAAGCCCAGCACCAGGGTCTTGAGCGAACCGGCCAGGCCGGCCAGCGCAGCCGAGAGCACGAAGGCCAGCAGCTTGAAGCGCTGCGTGTCGTAGCCCAGGGAGATCGAGCGCGGCTCGTTCTCCTTGATGGCCTTGAGCACCTGACCGAAGGGCGAGTGGATGATGCGCACGATCAGCAGGAAGGCCGCGATGACGATGGCCAGCGCCACGTAGTACATGACCACGTCGTCGCTCAGGTCGATCAGGCCGAAGAGCTTGCCGCGCGGCACGCCCTGCAGGCCATCCTCACCGCCCGTCTGCGGCGCCTGCAGGCAGATGAAGAAGACCATCTGCGCCAGCGCCAGCGTGATCATGGCGAAGTAGATGCCCTGGCGGCGGATGGCCAGCGCGCCGAAGACCCAGCCCATGGCGGCCGCGCCCAGGGTACCCAGCAGCAGGCCCATTTCGGGCGTCAGCCCCCAGACCTTCATGGCGTGGCCGGCCACATAGGCTGCGCCGCCCAGGAAGGCCGCGTGACCGAAGGACAGCAGGCCGGTGTAGCCCAGCAGCAGGTTGAAGGCCGAAGCGAACAGTGCAAAGCACATCAGCTTCATGACAAACACGGGGTAGGCGCCGGCATAGGGCGCCGCCAGCAGACCCAGCAACAGAAGGCCGTACCCGATTTTCTTGATGTTCATGGTGGGGCGAGCCTCTTATTTCTCTTTGCCGAACAGGCCGGCCGGGCGCGTCAGCAGCACGATGACCATGATCACGAAGACCACGGTCGAGGAGGCTTCCGGGTAAAACACTTTGGTGAAACCTTCCACGACGCCCAGGCCCAGGCCGGTCAGGATGGAGCCCAGGATGGAGCCCATGCCGCCGATCACCACCACGGCAAACACCACGATGATGAGGTTCTGCCCCATCAGCGGCGAGACCTGGATCACCGGTGCGGCCAGCACGCCGGCAAAGGCCGCCAGTGCCACGCCGAAGCCGTAGGTCAGCGTGACCATCAGCGGCACATTGATGCCGAAGGCTTCCACCAGGCGCGGGTTCTCGGTGCCCGCGCGCAGGTAGGCGCCCAGGCGGGTCTTCTCGATCACGTACCAGGTCGCCATGCAGACGGTGATGGACGCCACCACCACCCAGACGCGGTAGTTGGGCAGCATCATGAAGCCCAGGTTGGTCGCGCCCTCGAGCAGCTCGGGTGTATCGTAGTTCAGGCCCGATGCGCCGTAGATCGAGCGCAGCAGGCCCTCGATCAGCAGCGTCAGGCCCAGGGTCAGCAGCAGGCCATAGAGGTGGTCCAGCTTGTAGATCCAGCGCAGCATGGTGCGCTCGATCACGATGCCGATCAGGCCCACGGCCAGGGGTGCCAGCAGCAGCATCCACCAGTAGCCGATGCCCAGGTAGTTCATGGCCATCCAGGTGAACAGCGCCCCCAGCATGAACAGCGCTCCGTGCGCGAAGTTGATCACGTTGAGCAGGCCGAAGATCACGGCCAGGCCCAGGCTCAGGATCGCGTAGAAAGAGCCGTTGACCAGCCCGAGCAGGAGCTGGCTCAGCAGGGCCGGAAGCGATTTGCCAAAGATTTCCATGTGTACAGCACGTTACAGGGCCGGCCCACACCCTCGGCGTGGACCGGCCCTGGTTTAGACGATCACTTCCAGAGGGCGCACTTGCTCTCGGCCTTGGTGGTGAACACCTCGTCGCCCGGCAGCTTCTTCACGACCTTGTAGTAGTCCCAGGGCTGCTTGGACTCGGCGGGCGACTTGACCTGCATGAGGTACATGTCGTGCACATAGCGGCCGTCCGGGCGGATCACGCCCTCGGCGTAGAAGTCCTTGAGCTTGGTGCTCTTCAGATAGGCCATCACCTTGTCGGCGTCTTCCGTCTTGGTGGCCTGCAGGGCCTTGAGGTAGTTCATCGTGGCCGAGTAGTTGGCGGCCTGGATGTCGGTCGGCATGCGCTTGGTCTTGTCGAAGAACTTCTTGCCGAAGGCGCGCGACTCATCGTTCAGGTTCCAGTCCCAGCTCGTGGTGAGCAGCAGGCCTTCGGTGTTGCGCAGGCCCATGCTGTGCACGTCGGAGTTGAAGACCAGCAGACCGGCCATCTTCATGCTCTTGTTGATGCCGAATTCACGCGCGGCCTTGATGGCGTTGATCGTGTCGCCGCCGGCGTTGGCCAGACCCAGGATCTGGGCCTTGGAGTTCTGGGCCTGCAGCAGGAAGGACGAGAAGTCTGAGGCGTTGAGCGGGTGGCGCACGGCGCCGGCCACGGTGCCGCCCTTGGCCTTGACCACGTTGGACGCATCGGTCTCCAGCAGCTGGCCGAAGGCGTAGTCGGCCGTCAGGAAGTACCAGCTCTTGCCGCCCTGGTCCACGATGGCGCCGGCCGTGCCCTTGGCCAGGGCCACGGTGTCGTAGGCGTAGTGGATGGTGTAGGGGGTGCACTGGGCGTTGGTCAGCGCGGAGCCGCCCGCGCCGTTGACGAAGAAGACGCGCTTCTTCTCGTTGGCCACCTGGGCCATGGCCAGGGCGGTGCCGGAGTTGGTGCCGCCGAAGAGCATGGTCAGGCCCTGGGTGTCGATCCACTCGCGCGCCTTGGAGGCGGCGATGTCGGCCTTGTTCTGGTGGTCGGCCGACAGCAGCTCGATGGGCTTGCCGTTGACCTTGCCGCCGAAGTCGTCGATGGCCATCTGGATGGCCAGCGCGCCGTTCTTGCCGTCCACGTCGGAGTAGAGGCTGGACATGTCGGTGATGAAGCCGATGCGGACTTTGTCCTGCGCTTGCGCGGTGGCGGCCAGGCCGACGAGGCCCATGGCAAGGGCGATGGCGGTCAGTTGTCTTTTCATAGTGTCTCCTGGTGAGGTGGTGGGGGAAAAGAACCGGAAGAGGGGGCAGGCGTCACACGCCCAGCAGTTCGTTGAGGACGGCGGTCTTGGCCTGCAGCTGCGCGGCGGGGAACTGTTCCACGATGCGGCCGTGCTCCATGACGTAGAAGCGGTCGGCCAGCGGCGCGGCGAAGCGGAAGTTCTGCTCCACCATCACGATGGTGTAGCCCTTCTCGCGCAGCGTCACGATCATGCGCGCCAGCGCCTGCACGATCACCGGCGCCAGGCCCTCGGAGATTTCATCGAGCAGCAGCAGCTTGGCGCCCGTGCGCAGGATGCGCGCCACGGCCAGCATCTGCTGCTCGCCGCCGGACAGGCGCGTGCCCTGGCTGTGGCGGCGTTCGGCCAGGTTGGGGAACATGGCGTAGATCTCGTCGATGGACATGCCGCCGTCCGTGCCCTTGAGTTGCGGGGGCAGCATGAGGTTTTCTTCGCACGAGAGGCTGGAGAAAATGCCGCGTTCCTCGGGGCAGTAGCCCACGCCCAGGTGGGCGATGCGGTGCGTGGGGGAGGCGATGGTCTCCACTCCGTTGATGCGGATCGAGCCCTGGCGCGTGCCCGTCAGGCCCATGATGGCGCGCAGCGTGGTGGTGCGGCCGGCGCCGTTGCGGCCCAGCAGCGTGACCACCTCGCCCGGGTGAACCACCATGTCCACGCCGTGCAGCACGTGCGATTCGCCGTACCAGGCTTGCAGGTCCTTGATTTCGAGTGCAGAGTTTGTTGTCATCTTCAGTCGTTGCCCACGGCACCGGAGTCCAAGCCCGGGGCACCACGGAACCGGCTTTGCCGGGCCGTTGGTGCCGCCCCCCTCCCGCCGCAGGCGAGAGAGGGGGGAGACGCGTAGCGGCTCAGGGGGTGTTTCATTAGTGCGCGCCTTGCAATTCGCCAGAAGTGGTGCCCATATAGGCTTCCATCACCTGCGGGTTGCGCGAGACCTCGGCGTAGGGGCCCTCGGCCAGCACCGCGCCGCGCTGCAGCACCGTGATGGTGTCGGCGATGGTCGAGACCACGCCCATGTTGTGCTCCACCATCAGGATGGTGCGGCCGGCCGAGACCTTCTTGATCAGCTGCGTCACGCGGTCCACGTCCTCGTGGCCCATGCCCTGGGTGGGCTCGTCGAGCAGCATGAGCTCGGGCTCCATGGCCAGGGTGGTGGCGATCTCCAGCGCGCGCTTGCGGCCGTAGGAGAGGTTGACGGTGAGCTCGTGCGCCCAGCTCTCCAGGCCCACCTCGGCCAGCAGGGCCAGGGCGCGCTCGTTGAGCTGGTCCAGCGTGCGCTCGCTCTTCCAGAAGTGGTAGCTCGTGCCCAGCTGGCGCTGCAGCGCGATGCGCACGTTCTCCAGCAGCGTCAGGTGCGGGAACACCGCCGAGATCTGGAAAGAGCGGATGATGCCGCGCCGCGCGATCTGCGCCGGCCGCTCGCGCGTGATGTCGATGCCGTTGAACAGGATGGTGCCCGAGGTGGGCTCCAGGAACTTGGTCAGCAGGTTGAAGCAGGTGGTCTTGCCGGCGCCGTTGGGCCCGATCAGCGCGTGGATGGAGCCGCTCACCACGGACAGGTCCACCTGGCTCACGGCCGTGAATCCCTTGAACTCCTTGGTGAGCTTATGCGTTTGAAGAATGATGTTGCTCATTGGGGCGCGAGCATAGGCGTGCTCTCCGTGGACACCTAGGGTGTTAGTCCCTATGCATAAATACCTACCGTAAAACCCGCGGGATCCTGGGGCGTTTCGCCGGCGGGAGACGGTGGGGCCTCATTGCCGCGGCGCCACCCGCGCCTCCAGCGGCGCGGGCTGGTAGTCCGGGCGTATCCTGCAGCCGCCCCCGAACTTCGCCTCGGCACGCTGGCAGCCGGCGGCCACGCTGGCCGGCGTGGGCTTCTGGCCGCGTTCCACCCACTGCAGCAGGGCGTCGAACAGGGCCACATAGGTCGGGTCGCTCAGATAGCTGTGCTCGCTGTGGTCGCTGTACACCTGCACCAGGCGCGCACCGTTGCCCGCGCGCTCGAAGGTCTGGCGCAGGGCGCTCTCCAGCTCCACAAAGGCCGTGGCGTCGTGGATGCCGTGCACCGTCAGCACCGGCACGCCGATGCGGCCTGTCAGGTCGGTGTCCTCGGCGAAGCGGGCCACCGCCGCCGGGTCGGCGCGGTAGCGCAGCACGGCGGCGTTGAGCGCGGCATCATCCGCCGAGCCCTGATAGCGCACCTGGTCGTTGCGGAAGGGGTTGCGGCCCTGGGTGCGGTTCTGCGCGATGTCCTGGAAATGCCAGGTGGCCCAGGCCAGGTGCGCGGCCACCGACGACTCGGGGATCCTGATCACATCGACAATCGTCTTGAGCCTGCGCGCCTGCTCGGGTGTGCGCTGTGCGGCCGGCTTGCGCGTGGCCAGGCAGTCCTCCACCCGCGCGTTGAGCTCGGCACGCGTGAGCTTGCTGTCGGCGGGCAGGCCCATCCACAGCGGGTATGGGGGTTCGTCGCTGCGCGGGTGGTTGTTGCACAGGTGCTGGTAGACCACGCGCAGATCCAGCCGGAAGTCGTAGGAGCGGGTGCCGCCGGCCACCACGCCGCTGCTCAGCAGCACCGCGTCGTAAGGCGAATGCATGCCCGGGCCGGCGACCATCTCGGCCACCTTGGCCGCCACATTGGCGCCCCAGGACTGGCCGTGCAGCAGGGTGCGCGTGGGCTGGCCCACATGCTGCACGAAGATGCGGCGCACACGCTCCGTGTCCTCGGCCGCGCTGCGCACGGCCACACCGCCCTGGCGGAAGACCGAGCCCGCCCAGGCGTAACCCGCGCGCACCGTGATGGCCCAGCGTTCGATGTCCTCGTCGGCGCGGCTGGCCTTGGGCTCGCCCAGCGTGGGGCCGCCGTGGGCGTGCACCACGAGCACCCTGTTCCATTGGGCGGGGATCACGATGAGGTAGTGGGCCCCGGCCGAATCCTGGCCGCGCAGGCAGCGCGCGCCCTCGGGTGTGCCCTTGGGGCAGGCGGTGGCCTGGGGCGCGGCCTCGGCCGGGCCACTGTGGGGGGGAGGGGTCTGGGCGCAGCCGGCCAGGGCGGCCAGCAGCAGGGGCAGCGTCAGGCGCTGCCAGAGGGGGAAGGTCATGCCTTGTCTCCGTGGTGGTGGGTCGATGCTAGAGGGACGGGCCATGAAAAGCAAATGGCCGGGGTCTGGATGCGGCCGGCCGGCGTCCGCTGCCGCCCTTCATCCCCGGGCCGATGCCGGCAGGACCTGCGGCGCGCTCGCAACGCTGGCCGGCCTGGCGCTGCTGCGCTCGCGGGCGTAGCGCTCCAGCGTGCTGGCGTCCGACGGCCGCATGAACAGATAGCCCTGGATCAGGTCGCAGCCGTGTTCGGCCAGGTAGCGCTGCTGCTGCTCGGTTTCCACGCCTTCGGCCACGGTCGTGAGCTGCAGGCTGCGCGCCATGGCGAGGATGGCGTTGGCCAGGGCGCGGTCGCCCGGGTCTCCCTCGATGCCGCGAACGAAGCTGCGGTCGATCTTGAGCTCGTCGAGTGCAAAACGCCGGAGGTAGGACAGCGAGGAGTAGCCGGTGCCGAAATCGTCCACGCTCAGCGCGAAGCCGGCCTGTCGCAGCGCGCGCAGCTTGGTCTCGCTGTGTTCCGGTTCGGCCAGCGCACCTTCGGTGATCTCCAGGCAGATGCGTGTCGGGGCCAGGCCCTCCTCGGCCACGATGTGCGTGAGGCGCTCGACCATCGTGTCGAGCTGGAAGTGCCGGGCCGAGATGTTGACGCTCACCGTGGGGATGGTCACGCCGTGTGCATCCCATTGGCGCAGATCGCGACAGGCCTGGCCGAGCACCCATTCGGTCAGGGGCACGATCAGGTTGCTGGCTTCCGCCACGGGGATGAAGACTGCGGGCGGCACGGTGGTCTCGCCACGCCGCCAGCGCACCAGCGCCTCGCAGCCCGCGACCGTACCGTCGCGGCTGGACACCTGGGCCTGGTACTCGAGAAAGAACTCGTCGTGCGCCAGGGCCTGACGCAGGCCGCTCTCGAGCGCAAAGCTCTCGCTGATCTCGCGGCCGAGCTCGGCGGCAAAAAACTGGTAGCCCGGGACTTCCATGGCGCGGGCGCGGCCCAGCGCCGTGTTGGCCTTGATGAGCAGCGTCTGCGAGTCCTCGCCATCGAGGGGGAAGGTGCTGACGCCGATGGCCACGGGGGCGGCCACGGGCTGGTCATCGTGCAGGTAGGGCGGGTTGAGCGCCTCGAGTATCCGCGCGCAGTGGTGGGCCAGTGTGCCGGCATGGTCGGCCTCGATCAGCACGCCGAATTGCTCCTTGGCCAGTCGCGCCACGGCAAGACTGCCGATGCAGGTGCCGCGCAGCCGCTCGGCGGCATCCTTGATCACCTGTTCGCCGACGCTCACCCCCAGGGCATTGCTGATCCGGGTCATCCCCTGGACTTCGACGATGACCAGGCCCAGTTGCCCGGAGCCGCCGCGCAGGCGCTGCAGGCCAGACTGGATGCGATCCTCGAAGAGGATGGCGTTGGGCAGCTGGGTCTCCTGGTCATGGGTGGCCAGGTACTCGATGTGCCGCTGGGCGGTTCGCACGGCGACCGGGTCGCGGTAGGTGCCGATGTAGTGGGTCAGCGTGCCCTGGGCGTCGCGGACCGAGTTGACCGTGAGCCACTTGAAGAACAGCTCGCCGTTGCGATGCCGGTTCCACACTCCGCCCTGCCACCAGCCGTGCTCGCTGATGGCGCGGCGCATCTGTTCGTAGAAGCGCTGGTCGTGCTTGCCGGACTTGAGCAGGTTGGGGCGCTGGCCGCGCAACTCCTCGCGGCTGTAGCCGCTGGTCCGCACGAAGGCGTCGTTGGCCGTCAGGATCACCGAGTCCGCGTCGGTCAGCAGCACCCCCTCGGTGTGGCGCGCGAACGCCTCGGCCGAGAGGATCAGCTGTGCCTCCACGTTCTTGCGCTCCGTGATGTCGTGCAGCACTTCCCACACCCCCCGGGCCCGGCCTTCGGCGTCGCGTCGCAGGTAGGCGGAGGATTCGGCGTGCACGGTCCTGCCGCCGGCGGCCTGCAGCTTGCGCTCGCGCGGCGGGGTATGGCCGGTGCGCAGGCACTCCTCCGTCAGCCGCGCCCAGCTGCCGGCATCCCAGCCCAGCGCTGCCGGCGTGAGCGCGGTCGGGCCCGGCCCGGGCAGGCCCAGCAGTTCATACAAGGCCTGGTTGCATTCGACGGGCTGTCCGGCCATGTCGTAGAAGACCACCGTATCGCGCAGCGACTGGTAGAACTGGCGGAACTTCAGCTCGTTGTTGGCAAGCTCGTCCTGCAGCGCCGTCTCGCGGCTCACGTCATCCAGCAGCCAGGCCCAGGCCTGGGTGCGTGGGGTGCGGATCGGTGAAATCGTGACCCGCAGCGCCCTGGGCGGGTCCACCAGGCGCCAGACCGCCGTGCGTTCCCGCGGCTGCACCGGCTCCTGCCCGAGGACCCGCGAGGCGAAGGCGGCCACCTCGCCGCCGTTGCGTGTGCGCTGCACCAGCTGCTGCAGCCGCTCGGCCAGCAGGTCGGGGCGCGCCTCACCGGCCGGCAGCGCCAGCAGCTCCGCCGCGGCCGCGTTGACATAGCCCAGGCGGCTGTCCAACGGCACGATGACCACGCCCTGGGGCAGGGCGCTGGCCAGTGCATGCATCTGCGGGTGGTTTTCCGCGAAATCGACGCTGGTGCCCAGGCGCCAGAGCAGCTGCCCCACCGTGCCCAGGATGTCCCGGGCCAGGCGCGGCGCCTCGGCAGGGAGATCCGCCGGCTGCTGCCACAGCGCATACAGCCCGACCGTGCGCTGCGCGTCGAGCGGGCGCCGGGCACTGAGCACCGCGGCCACCGGCTCCCCCTGCAGCTGGGCGCGTACGCTCAGGGGCAGCAAGGCCAGGGCGTCTGCCGGCTCGGTGCTGAACATCACGTCGTCGCTGTCGGGGCGGTACAGCACCGGCGCAGCCATCCAGCCCGAGGGGTGGCTGCGGATGGGGACTGCGATCGCGTTCATCTCGCCGTACCAGAGGCACAGCCTGCTGGCGCGCAGCAGGCCCTGCACATCCTCGACCATCTTTTGCAGCTCAGCCATGGTGCAGGTCCTGCAGGCAGGCCAGCAGCGCCTGGTTCACCGCTTCAGGGGCGGTGATGTGGGGCAGGTGCCCCTGGGTGGGCACTTCGATCAGGCGGCGGGCGTGGCCGTGCTCGGCCAGCCAGCGGGCCGCGGACATGGGGACCGCCTGGTCCTCGGCCGTCTGCAGGAGGTAGAGGGGCGTGCGCAGCCGTTTCACCTCGGCCCGCAGGTCGGCGCGCAGTGCGGTGCGCAGAAAGGTGTGCACGATGTCCGGGCGCAGGGCGAGCAGCTTGCGCGTGAAGTCCTCCGCGCTGAGATACGGGTTGCTCGCCCCGACCATGGCTGGCGCGAAGCCGTTGGCCCATTGCGCATAGTCTTCCTGCGCCGATTGGAGCAGCATTTCCATCTGCGCGGTGCTGAAGCCGCCGATGTAGCCGCTGGCCGGATCGTCGAGGTAGCGGGCGGACGCGCCGAGTGCGATCAGGCCGCGAAACCGCGCCGGCTCCGCCACTGCTGCCAGCAGCCCCGCCATGCCGCCCATGGAGTGCCCGATATAGACCGGCGCCTCGATCTGCAGACCCTGCAGCACCACGAGTATGTCCTCGGCCAGACCATAGAGCGTCTCGTAGCGCGACGGGGAGAAGAAATGCTCGCTCTCCCGGGTGGCGCCTGCGAAGTCGAAGGTGAGCACGCGGTAGCCGGCCTGTACCAGTGCTTCCACCTGGGCGTCCCAGGCGCTCTGCTCCGTCCCGATGCCGTGTCCCAGCACCACGGTGTGCTTGCCGGTGCCCCGCAGGCGTGGGCGGAAGCGCTGAAGGGGCGGGGGGTATGTTTCTTCTGCCATCACAACTCCGACCGTGCATTCTGTGGCGAGAGGCCCGGCCGGGCAAGCCGCGGCGGGGAGGCGGATGTGGTCAATTTCACGGGCCGGGCCGGTTCCGCCTGGCCCCAGCGCTGCCGGGGTCGGCCGGTGTCGCGGGTGGGCCGCATGCAGCAAAACAAAAGCCGCCCGAAGGCGGCTGGTGTCGGCACGCGGTGAGACGGCGGCTCAGGTCAGCAGGGCATTCACCCGCTTCACATACGCCGCCGGGTCTTCCGGCAGCCCGCCTTCGGCCAGCAGGGCCTGGTCGAAGAGGATGTGGGCCAGGTCGTGGAAGTGCACCGAGCCGTCGAGCTTTTTCACCAGCGCGTGCTCGGGGTTCACTTCGAGGATGGGCTTGCTGTCCGGGGCCTTCTGGCCGGCCTGCTTGAGCAGGCGGGCGAGCTGGTTGCTCATATCGCCTTCCTTCACCACCAGGCAGGCCGGTGAATCCACCAGGCGGGTGGTGACGCGCACGTCCTCGGCCTTGTCCTTGAGCGCTTCCTTGAGCCTGGCGAGCACGGGCTTGAAGGCTTCGGCGGCTTCCTCGGCGGCCTTCTTCTCGGCCTCGTCCTGCAGCTTGCCCAGGTCCACGGCGCCCTTGGCCACGCTCTGCAGCGGGGTGCCGTCGAATTCCGTCAGGTAGCTCAGGGCCCACTCGTCCACGCGCTCGGTCATGAGCAGCACCTCGATGCCCTTCTTCTTGAAGACTTCGATCTGCGGGCTGTTTTTGGCCGCAGCCAGGGTGTCGGCGGTGATGTAGTAGATGGCCTCCTGGCCTTCCTTCATGCGGGCCTTGTAGTCGGCCAGGCTCACGCTGGGCGTGTCGCTGCTGGTGCTGGCAAAGCGCAGCAGCTTGGCGATGCGCTCGCGGTTGCCGAAGTCCTCGCCCAGGCCTTCCTTGAGCACGGTGCCGAACTCGGCCCAGAACTTGCTGTACTTGCCGGCGTCGGCCTTGTCTTCCTCGCTGGCGTCGGCGGCGGGCACGTCGGCCTTGGCCAGGTTCTCCAGCAGGGTGAGCACGCGCTTGGTGTTGCCGTCGCGGATGGCGCGCACGTCACGGCTTTCCTGCAGCAGCTCACGGCTCACGTTGAGCGGCAGGTCGGCGCTGTCCACCACGCCCTTGATGAAGCGCAGGTAGCTGGGCAGCAGGGCCTCGGCCTCGTCCATGATGAAGACGCGCTTCACATAGAGCTTGAGCCCGCCCTTCTTGTCGCGGTTCCAGAGGTCGAACGGGGCCTTGGCCGGCACGTAGAGCAGCTGGGTGTATTCGGTGCTGCCTTCCACGCGGTTGTGGCTCCAGGCCAGCGGGGCTTCGTAGTCGTGGCTGATGCCCTGGTAGAAGCTCTCGTACTCTTCCTTCGTGATGTCTTTCTTGGCGCGGCTCCACAGGGCGCTGGCCTTGTTGACGGTTTCCCATTCGTCGGTGGTCACCATCTCGCCCGGCTGGCCGTTCTCGCCTTCCTTCCACTCTTCCTTGCGCATCTGGATGGGCAGGGCGATGTGGTCGGAATACTTGCCAATGATCTGCTTGATCTTCCAGGCGCTGAGGTATTCCTCGGCGTCCTCGCGCAGGTGCAGGATGACGCTGGTGCCGCGCTCAGGCTTGGTGATGGCCTCCACTTCGAAGTCGCCGGTGCCGCCGCTGATCCAGCGCACACCTTCTTCGGGCTGGAGGCCGGCGCGGCGCGACTCCACGGTGATCCTGTCGGCCACGATGAAGCCCGAATAGAAACCCACGCCGAACTGGCCGATCAGTTGGCCTTGCTCCTTGGCGTCGGCCTGCTTGTCGGCACCGAGCTTGCTCATGAAGTCCTTGGTGCCGCTCTTGGCGATGGTGCCCAGGTGGTCGATGGCCTCCTGCGCGCTCATGCCGATGCCGTTGTCTTGAATCGTCAGCGTGCGGGCTGATCTGTCCAGCACGATGCGCACGCGCAGCTCGGGCGCGTCTTCGTAGAGCGCGCTGTTGTTCAGGGCCTCGTAACGCAGCTTGTCACAGGCGTCGGAGGCGTTGGAGACCAGCTCGCGGACGAAGATCTCCTTGTTGGAATACAGCGAATGGGTGACCAGGTGCAGCAGCTGGGCCACTTCGGCCTGGAAGGCATGGGTTTGTTTGCTCATGGTGTCAGGCAATACGGATTCAATAGGGAGCACCCGGCCGGCGTGGGCGGGCAAAACCCGGAATTATGGGCGTAGCGCCGGGTTTCAAGACCCGGGCGGGATCAGGCGGTTTCGGGCTGGAAGACCCGGATGCGCTGGCTCATCAGCGCATGTCGTATTCCGACTGCAGGTTGAGCCAGAAACGGGGCTCCATGCCGAAGTAGATGCCCAGGCGCAGGGCCGTGTCGGCCGTGATGGGGCGGGCGCCGTTGACGATCTCGCTGATGCGGCTGGGAGGAACGTCGATATCGGCCGAGAGCTTGCGCGCGGTGATGCCCATGGGCTTCATGAAGTCTTCCAGCAGGATTTCGCCGGGGTGGATTTCGTCGAGGTGTTTGCTCATGTTCGGCTCCTAGTGGTAGTCCACGATCTCGACCTGGTGCGCGCCATCTTCACGCCATACGAAGCAGATCCGCCATTGGTCGTTGATGCGGAGGCTGTGCTGCTGCTTGCGGTCGCCCTTGAGCGCTTCCAGCTGGTTGCCCGGGGGGATGCGCAAGCTGGCCAGTTCCGTGGCGGCATGCAGCTGCAACAGCTTGCGCCGTGCCACCCGCTCGATGTTCCGGAACCGCGCCACCATGTGGCTGTGGAACAGCCGCTCGGTGTCGGGGCACAGGAACGAATGGATCATGCCAGATGATATTCTGTGAAACAGAATCTGTCAATCGGGCCGGCCGAAGGCGCTGGCAGCGTTGTCAGAACTTCTCGTGCGGCGCCAGGTAGCGCCACTGGCCCACGGGCAGCCGGCCCAGCATGACGCGGCCGATGCG
>JAYNNS010000022.1:0-6457 GCA_038112835.1 Curvibacter sp.
GCTGTAGCCCTGGCTCCACCAGACCTCGCCGCTGGCGATGCCGGGCAGGAAACGTTGCTGCTGCTCGGCGTTGCCGAAAGCCATGATCACCGGCGCCACCATCACGGGGCCGAAGGGCACGATGCGCGGCGCGCCGGCCAGCGCGCACTCCTCCTCGAAGAGGTGCTTCTGCACCGCCGTCCAGCCCGGGCCGCCGAATTGCTGGGGCCAGCCGTAGCCCAGCCAGCCCTTCTTGCCCAGGATCCTGGCCCAGCGCTGCATGTCGTCGCGCGTGAGTTGCAGGGCGTTGTGCACCTTGTGGGCGATGTCCGCGGGCAGGTTCGCGCGCACCCAGGCGCGGATCTCCTCGCGGAAGGTCTGTTCTTCAGGGGTGAATGCCAAATCCATGTCGGTCTCCGGTGGTGGCAGCGGTCTGTGATGGTCGTGTTTTAGCACGAGCGTGCACAAACGGCTGTCCAAACCGCGACAAGCCGAAGGACAGCCCCCACCCCTGAGGCGGCGTCACGCACGGCATGGCCCCGCCTTCCCCTCCAGCGGGCAACCGCAGCGGCCCGGCGGAGCCATTTCCGCGCTGTGTCAGGCTCGGCGCGCTGGGCTTGCGTCTGCCCGTGCAAAATCCTGTCTGAGCTATGGGCAAAAAATGAAAAACATCGTGATCCTCATTTCCGGCGGCGGCTCCAATATGGCCGCCATCGTCCAGACCGCCGGGCGCGAGCGCTGGCAGGAAAAATATGGCGCCCGTGTGGCGGCCGTGCTGAGCAACAAGGCCGATGCCAGGGGCCTGGTCTTTGCGAAGGAGCAGGGCATCGCCACTGCCGTGCTGGACCACAAGGCCTATGCCAGCCGGGAGGATTTCGACGCCGCCCTGATGGCCGCCATCGACGCCCACCAGCCGGCGCTGGTGGTGCTGGCCGGTTTCATGCGCATCCTCACGCCCGGCTTCGTCGCGCACTATGCCGGGCGGCTGCTCAACATCCATCCCTCGTTGCTGCCGGCCTTCACCGGCCTGCACACGCACCGTCGCGCCATCGAGGCCGGCTGCAAGTTCGCCGGCGCCACCGTGCACCAGGTGACGGCCGAGCTGGACCACGGTCCCATCCTGGCCCAGGCCGTGGTGCCCGTGCTGCCCGGGGACGACGAGCACGCGCTGGCCGCGCGCGTGCTGACGCAGGAACACCTGATCTACCCGCGCGCCATCGCCGAATTGCTGCAGAAAATCTAGCGTCAGGTGGCCCAGCCGGCCTCGCCCACCCAGGCAAAGCGCGGCTGGCGCACGCCGTCAATCACCACGTCCTCGTTGAACATGGCCGCGGGCCGCACCCAGAGCCCGTGCTCGCCATAGAGCGCGCGGTAGAGCGTCATGGGTTCCAGCGTCTCGCTGTGGCGCACGGTGCCGATGACCTCGTACATCAGGTTCTTGTAATGCCGGTACAAGCCGGGCCGTGTTTCGATCAGCGGGGGGAGGTCTGCGTCGCTCATGGGACAATTCTGACCTATGCATCCCCAAGCCCTGCTGGACGTCTGTACCGAACTGGTCCGGCTCACCCTCAAGTTCGACCACCCGGCCGACGCCATCGTCTCGCGCTTCTTCCGTGACCACCGCAGCCTGGGCCCGCGCGAGCGCGCCACCCTGGCCGAGACCGTCTATGCCGTGCTGCGCCAGAAACTGCTGTTCGAGAAGCTGGCGCTTTCCGGCAGTGGCCCGAAGGAGCGCCGTCTGGCCATCCTGGGCTTTGCCGGCTCACGCGACTTCATCAAGAGCGTGCTGACCGAGCAGGAGAAGCAGTGGCTGGATCGGTGCGAGCGCGTCAGGCCCGAGGAACTGCTGGACCTGCACCGCCACAACCTGCCCGAGTGGCTGGTGCAGCCCCTCAAGGACCAGTTGGGCGAGGGCTTCTGGCCCCTGGTCGCAAGCCTGAACCAGGGCGCGGGTCTGGACCTGCGCGTCAACACCCAGCTCGCCAAGCGCGAGGCCATCCAGAAGGAGCTGAAGGCCGCCGGCATCCCCTCCTTGCCCACGCCTTACTCGCCCTGGGGCCTGCGCGTCGAGGGCAAGCCGGCCCTGAACAAGCTCGACGTGTTCACGCGCGGCGCCATCGAGGTGCAGGACGAGGGCTCCCAGCTGCTCGCCCTGCTGCTCGACGCCAAGCGTGGCGAAATGGTGGTGGATTTCTGCGCCGGTGCCGGCGGCAAGACCCTGGCCATCGGCGCGGCCATGCGCAGCACCGGCCGGCTCTATGCCTTCGATACCTCGGCCCATCGGCTCGAGGCCCTCAAGCCCCGGCTGGCGCGCAGCGGTCTGTCGAACGTACACCCGGCGGCCATCGCCCACGAGCGCGACGAGCGCATCAAGCGCCTGGCGGGCAAGATCGACCGCGTGCTGGTCGACGCGCCCTGTTCCGGCCTGGGAACCTTGCGCCGCAATCCCGATCTGAAGTGGCGTCAGTCCGAACAGGCGGTGCAGGAAATGACAGTCAAGCAGGCCGCCATCCTGGCCAGCGCGGCCCGGCTGCTCAAGCCCGGCGGGCGGCTGGTCTACGCCACCTGCAGTGTGCTGCCGCAGGAAAACGAGGCCATTGCCGAGGCCTTCAGCGCGGCCCATCCGGACTTCCAGCCCCTGCCGGCCGGCGAGCTGCTGACCCAGCTCAAGGTGGAGCAGGCGGCCCGTCTGTGCAGCGGTGGCGACAACGGCGCGCTATATCTGCGTCTGTGGCCTCATTTGCATCAAACAGACGGCTTTTTTGCGGCAATCTGGCAAAAAAGTTAGGCATTTGACTTGAATTAAGGTTTTCCACCCTAAAACTTGGGAAATGTTGGCCCAAACGAGAGGCCAGCCTTTAAAATCACGGGCAAGGGCGCGGCAGCTGGCCGCTCCCATTTTTTTATCTGAGAGAGACCCCTATGTTTCTACCTGACTGGGCTGTGCTGAACGCGGCCATCGATTGGCTGGCGCATGGCCTGTTGGATTTGAGCTGGTGGCAGATCGTCCTGGTGACGCTGGCCCTGACTCACATCACGATCGCCAGTGTCACGATCTTCCTGCACCGCCACCAGGCGCACCGCGCACTGGATCTGCACGCCATCCCCTCCCACTTCTTCCGCTTCTGGCTGTGGCTGACCACCGGCATGGTGACCAAGGAGTGGGTGGCCATCCACCGCAAGCACCACGCCAAGTGCGAGCAGGCCGAAGACCCGCACAGCCCGCAGGTCTACGGCATCAAGAAGGTGTTCTGGGAAGGCTCCGAGCTGTACCGCGCCGAGGCCAAGAACAAGGAAACCATGGCCCGCTACGGCCATGGCACGCCTGACGACTGGATCGAGCGCAACCTCTACACCCGCTATTCCTGGCAGGGCGTGGGTCTGATGCTGATCATCAACCTGGCCCTGTTCGGTGCCGCCGGTGCGGCCGTGTGGGCCGTGCAGATGGCCTGGATCCCCGTGACCGCCGCCGGCATCATCAACGGCTTCGGTCACTACTGGGGCTATCGCAACTTCGAGGCGCCGGACTCCAGCACCAACATCTCGCCCTGGGGCATCATCATCGGCGGTGAAGAGTTGCACAACAACCACCACACCTACCCGACCTCGGCCAAGCTGTCGGTCAAGCCCTACGAGTTCGACATCGGCTGGCTGTACATCAATGTGCTGAGCGCCCTGGGCCTGGCCAAGGTCAAGAAGACGCCGCCGAAGCTTGCGCTGGGCGACATCAAGCCCGTGGCCGACGACAAGACCCTGGAGGCCCTGATCGCCCACCGCTACGAGATCATGGCCGGCTACGCCGCCGGCATGCAGCGCGCCTTCCAGCAGGAACTGGTCGCCCTCAAGGCGCGTGCCGTGGACACGGCCGTGGTCAAGGCCGCCGACCGCTGGCTGCACCGTGACGAAGACAAGGTGCCCGCCGAGGCCGCGCCCCAGCTGGCCCAGGCCCGCGCCGCTTCGCCCGTGCTGGACAAGATGGTCACCATGCGCGAAGAGCTGCGCCAGCTCTGGCTCAACACCTCGCTGAGCCGCGAGCAGCTGATCGCCGACCTGCAGGCTTGGTGCAAGCGCGCCGAGGACAGCGGGATCGCCGCCCTGCAGGAATTCTCGATGAAGCTGCGCATGGCCCGGGCCTGATCCCCGTTCCCTGCTGCCGACGGGCCCGCTTTCGAGCGGGCCTTTCTTTTTCCCCGGGGCATGTCGGCCCCGCCGCCCCGGGCGGTCGGCGACAATCCTCCCTGATTTCCGCAACGAAAACAATTTCCTGCCATGGCCGTCCAGTGGTTCCCGGGTCACATGCACCTGACCAAGAAGACCATCGAGGAGCGCATCAAGCACATTGACGTGGTCATCGAGATGGTGGACGCGCGCCTGCCAGGCTCCAGCGCCAACCCCATGCTGGCCGCGCTGACCAGCAAGCGGCCCAGCCTCAAGGTGCTGAACAAGCAGGACCTGGCCGACCCCGCGCGCACCGCGCTCTGGCTGGCGCACTACAACGCGCGCGAGGGCACGCGGGCCATCGCGCTCGACACCACCGACGGCAACGCCGCCCGGCGGCTGATCGCGCCCTGTCGCGAGCTGGCGCCCACGCGCGGCGAGAGCCTGTCGCGCCCGCTGCGCGTGATGATCTGCGGCATTCCCAATGTGGGCAAGTCCACGCTGATCAACCGCCTCGTGGGCAAGAGCGCGGCCAAGGCGGCCGACGAGGCCGGCGTCACCCGCAACGAGCAGCGCATCGTGCTCGAGGACGCGTTCCATCTCTACGACACGCCGGGCATGCTCTGGCCGCGCATCATCGTCGCGCAGAGCGGCTACAACCTGGCCGCCAGCGGCGCCGTGGGCCGCAACGCCTTCGATGACCAGGAGGTGGCGCTGGAGCTGCTCGACTACCTCAAGCCGTCCTATCCGGCCCTGCTCGCCGCGCGTTACGGACTCAAGGACTGGGACGCCTTGCAGAGCGAGGAGCTGCTGGAGGCCATCGGCCGCAGCCGCGGCGCCCTCATGGCCGGCAACAGGGTCAATCTGCAAAAGGCCGCCGAGCTGCTGATCCACGATTTCCGCTCCGGCGCGCTGGGCCGCATCACGCTGGAGACGCCCGAGGAATACGCGCGCTGGCTGGCCGAGGGCCGCAAGCTCGACGCCGAGCGCCAGTTGCGCAAGGACGAACTCCGGCGCGAAGGCCATATCCGCACCCCCAGGCCGGTCGCCGCCAGCAAGACCGCCCCCCGATCCAGACGACCTGCCCGATGAACACCCTGCTGCCCCGGCAACTGCTGGTCCATCCCGACCGCCACGACCCCGATCCGCTCGTGATCTACCACGCGCGCTGCCCCGACGGCTTCGGCGCCGCGCTCGCGGCCTGGCTCTACTACGAAGGCCGGGCCGAGTTCCGCGCCTGCGACCACGGCGACGTGAAGACGGTGGCCGACCTGCCGCCGCTGCAAGGCCGTGCCGTCTACATCCTCGACTTCTCCTTCGCGCCCGAGCTCCTGCGCGAGATCGAGCAGCGTGCCGCCAAGCTCGTCATGCTGGACCACCACAAGAGCGCCGCCGAGAAGCTCACGGGCTTTGCCTGCCGCTGCGGCGTGGTGCACTTCGACATGGACAAATCCGGCGCGCGCCTGGCCTGGGACTTCTTCCAGGCCGACCAGGCGCTGCCCGACCTCGTGCGCTACATCGAGGACCGTGACCTCTGGGCCTGGCAGTACCCCGAGAGCGCGGGATTTCTCGCGGCGCTGGACATGGAGCCCCTGGACTTCGAGCGCTGGGCGCAGATCGCCGCTTTCGATGCAGACCAGCGCGCCGCCTTCATGGCGCGTGGCCTGGCCATGGACGAGAAGTTCTGCAAGCTGGCGGAGGACATGGCCGCCAACGCCGAGCCCGTGGTCTTCAACGGCGAGCGCGGGCTCATGGTCAACGCGCCCGGCATCTTCCACAGCCTGGTCGGCGAGATGCTGTCCAGGAAGAGCGGCAGCTTTGCGCTGCTCTGGAGCGCCAACAAGGGCGGTGTCATCAAGGTGGGCCTGCGCTCGCAGCGCGGCTACGACTGCATCCCCTTGGCCGAGAGCATGGGCGGAGGCGGCCATGCGCAGGCCTGCGGCTTCCGCATGGGCGCGGAGCGCTTGCCGGAACTGCTGCGCGGCAGGTTGGACGCCTAGACCGGCTCAAGTTTTCGGTGGCGCGGTCGATACGGGTGGAAACACCCGGATTTTCCATGGATGGCATCAGCCACCAGATCATCGCCATCTCCAGCCAGCTGGCCTCGGCCAGGCTGGCGCAGGGCGTGCAGGCCCATGTGCTGCGCGAGTCCATGGCGATGCAGCAGGCCAGCCTCAACACCCTTTTGCAGCCTGCGCCCGGGCCGCAGCCGCTGGCCAGCTCGGGCACGCTGGGCACCCAGCTCAACGTCTTCGCCTGAGCCTCAGTAGCCTTCGCGCAGCACCACGTCCGAACAGGGGTGGGCCACGCAGGGCAGCAC
>JAYNNS010000022.1:6467-16914 GCA_038112835.1 Curvibacter sp.
CTTGCCGCAGGGGACGGTCGGCCCAGGCGTCGACCTGCTCGCCGCCGGCTACGGTGCGGCCGGCGTAGAAGAGGGGGGTGTCGTTCGGTTTCATGGTGGGGGCAGGGGTTGCGCGGATTCTAGGCAGTCGGGCATGAGCCTGTGCTGTTGGGGTGTATTCAGTTTGCTATTAAAAACGGAGCATTTGCGCCGGATCAAGGAAACCTGGCGGCTGGCGGCGCAAGATCGGGTCGCAGGAGTCCGCCATGAACACACGCCGCATCCTCATCCTCCAGGGCCATCCGGACCCCGGGGCCCGGCACCGGGGCCATGCGCTGGCCGAAGCCTACGCCAGCGGCGCGCGCCAGGCCGGGCATGCGGTACGGGTGATCGAGATCGCGCAGCTGGACTTTCCCGTGCTGCGCAGCCAGCATGAGTGGGAGCACACGCCGCTGCCCGCCGGGCTGAAGACCGCGCAGGACGAGATGGCCTGGGCCCAGCACCTCGTGATCTTCTTCCCGCTCTGGCTCGGCGACATGCCCGCCCTGCTCAAGGGCTTCCTGGAGCAGGTCCTCCGTCCCGGCTTTGCCTTCACCGGCGACGCGGCCGAACGCGGCAGCCATCCTTACACCCACCGGGGCCTCAAGGGCCGCAGCGCGCGCATCGTCGTCACCCTGGGCATGCCGGCCTGGGTCTACCGCTGGGTCTTCCGCGCCCGCAGCGTGGGCCTGCTCAAGCGCAACATCCTGGGCTTCGTGGGCATCTCACCCGTGCGCGACACGCTGATCGGCGGCGTGGAGCAGCTGGGCGAGGCGGGGGCGCGCAAGTGGCAGGAGCGCCTGCTGGCGCTGGGTGCGCGGGCCGGCTGAGAGGCCGATTCAGCTCGCAGCGCCGAAGTGCTGCGTGACCAGCTCGCGCAGCGCCTGCGTGGCGAAGCGGCTCAGGCGCGTGGCCGGCCGGGCCGTGGGGATGGCCAGCACCAGCAGGTTGCGCATGGCCGGATTGTGGATGGCGGCCGTGTGCAGCGTCTGCGGGTAGTTCCAGGCCCGGGTGGCGCTCAGCGGCAGCACCGTGTCAGCCACGCCGCGCGCCACCAGGCTCAGCACGGTCTGCACCGAGTCGACCTCGGCCACCAGCTGGAGCGGCAGGCCGCGCGGGCGCGTGTGCTGCTCCAGCAGCTGGCGCAGGGCGTTGGGCCCGCTGGGCATGACGAGCGCGCGCTGCGCCACCTCGGCCAGGCGCAGGCGTTGCGGCAGCTTCTGCACGCTGATCAGCACCAGAGGCTCGCGCAGCAGGGTCTCCTGCTGCAGCTGGGGGGAGGGCGGCGGGTCGAACAGCAGGGCCAGGTCCACGCGGCCAGCCACCAGCCATTCCCGCAGGCGGATGCTCAAACCCTCCACCACGGTCACTGTGGCCTCGGGGAACCGGGCATGGAAACGTTCGATCAGGTCGGCCGTGAGCACGTGCGCCAGGCGCGGCGGCAGGCCCACGGTCAGGCGGCCACGCGGGCTGGCCTGGCGCTCGCGCATGTCCACGCGCGCGCGTTCGGCCAGGTCGAAGATGCCGCGTGCGTGGGCCAGCAGCGCGGTGCCCGATTCGGTCGCCTGCACGCCGCGGCCCGTGCGCTCGAACAGCCGCTGCCCCAGCTCCTCTTCCAGCAGCAGCACCTGCCGGCTCAGCGCCGGTTGCGACATGTGCAGGGCTGCCGCGGCGCGGCTCAGGCTGCCCGCTTCGGCGACGGCCACGAAGTAGTGCAGGCGTGTCAGGTCCATCCCATGCATTCTACGGATAGCTGATATCGGCTTTGATTTGATCTGAAGACCGTGCCGCGGGACCACAATCGACCTCATGCCCGATCTTCAGACCCCCGTCCAGACCTATCTCGCGCAGCCCTCCCGGTCCGCGCTGGCCCTGCCCCCCGGCGCTTGCGATGCCCATGTGCATGTGTTCGGCCCGGCGGCGCGTTTCCCCTATGCGGCGGGCCGTAACTTCACGCCCGTCGATGCCCCCAAGGAGACGCTGTTCGCCCTGCACCGCCAGCTCGGTATCTCACGTTGCGTCATCGTGCAGTCGGCCGTGCACGGCCATGACAACCGTGTCGTGGAAGACGCCATCCGTGCGGGCCAGGGGCGTTATCTGGGCGTGGCCCTGGTACCGGTCAATGTGGCCGACAGCGAGCTGCGCCGCCTGGCGGCCGCAGGCTTTCGCGGCGTGCGTTTCAACTTCATGAAGCACCTCCGTGGCGCCAGCAGCGTGGACGAGGTCGTGGCGCTCACGCCGCGGCTCAAGGCCGCGGGCCTGCACCTGCAGGTGCATTTCGAAAGCAGCCTGGTGCACAGCCTGGGCCCGGTGCTGGCGCGCAGCGCCGTGCCCGTGGTGATCGACCACATGGGCCGGGTGGATGCCACGCTGGGGGCGGAGCATGCCGACTTCGTGGCCCTGCATGCCCTGCTGGCGAATCCGCTCTTTCACGTCAAGCTCAGCGGCATCGACCGCATCGACTCCCAGCCCGCTGCAGCCCCGGCCTATGCGCAGGGCGTGGCCCTGGCGCGCCTGCTGCTGGAACGTTATCCCGCGCGCTGCTTCTGGGGCACGGACTGGCCGCACCCCAACCATACGCATATCCCGGATGATGGCGCGCTGATCGATGCCCTGGCGCGCATCGCGCCCGATCCCGCGCTGCGCGCGCAGCTGCTGGTACGCAATCCCCAAGCCTTCTACCGTTTCGAACACTGACATCATGAGCAAGACTTCCTCCTCCCAGGGCCGCCTCGCCGGCAAGATCGCCTTCGTCACCGGGGCCGGCTCGGTCGGCCCCGGCTGGGGCAATGGCCGCGCCATCGCCGTGCGTTTCGCCGAAGAGGGCGCCAGCATCTTCGGCCTGGACCGTGACCTCGAACGCATGGCCGAGACCGAGCGCCTGGTGGTGCAAGCCGGCGGGCGCTTCATCGGCCTGGGCTGTGACGTCACGCAGGGTGCGGCCATGGCCGATGCCGTGGCCCGTTGCATGGCCGAGTTCGGCCGTATCGACGTGCTGGTCAACAACGTGGGCGGCTCGGCCAAGGGCGGCCCGGTGGAGATGAGCGAAGAGGTCTGGGACGCGCAGATCGACCACAACCTCAAGAGCGTCTTCCTGAGCTGCAAGCACGTCATCCCGCACATGCTGGCCCAGGGCAGCGGCGCCATCGTCAATATCTCCTCCACTTCCGGCCTGCGCTGGACCGGCGCGGCCCAGATCGCCTATGCGGCCACCAAGGCCGGTGTGATCCAGTTCTCGCGTGTGCTGGCCGTGCAGTACGCCAAGCAGGGCATCCGCGTGAACACCGTGGTGCCGGGCCAGCTGCACACGCCCATGGTCGAGGTGCGCCTGGCGGGCCAGCGTACCGGTGGCGATGTGGACGCCTTGTTGAAGCAGCGCCAGTCGCGTATCCCCCTGCCTTTCATGGGGGATGGCCGTGACACAGCCAACGCGGCGCTCTATCTGGCCTGCGACGAATCGCGCTTCGTCACCGGCACCGAAATCGTGGTCGACGGCGGCATGTCCGTGCGCTGCGACTGAGGATATGAAGCACCCCCTGAGTCGCTACGCGCCTTCCCCCTGGAGGGGGACGGCGCCTGTGGCCTGGCAAAGCCAGTTCCACGGCATCCCCCGGAGCGGCCTGCAGCGCGACCTGGGATTTCGCATTGCTCACTAAAACATAGCCATCAACGAGGAGACTTTCCATGAAGCTGCATCCATCTGTCCGTCGAGCCGGCCTGCTGGCCCTGGCCTGCCTGCCCCTGCTGTTCGCGCCGGCGCTGCAGGCCCAGCCGGCCAGGATCACCCGCCTCGTCGTGGCCTTCCCGCCCGGCGGTCCGGTGGACTTCGTCGCCCGCACCCTGGCGGAGCAGCTGGGCAGGGAACTGGGCCACCAGGTCATCATCGAGAACAAGGCCGGGGCCAACGGCGCCATCGCCGCAGAGTATGTGGCGCGCTCGGCGCCCGATGGCCAGACCCTGTGGCTGACCAGCGTGGGGGCGGTGGCGATCAACCCCTCGCTCTACGAAAAGCTGTCCTATGACCCGCAGCGTGACCTGACGCCGGTCTCGCTCGTGGTCAACAACGTCGAGATCCTGGTGGTGGGAGCCAACGCGCCCTATAACACGGGCGCCGAATTCGTGGCCGCCAGTCGCCAGAACCCGTCCCGCCCGCTGACCATGGCCTCTTCCGGCACCGGCAGCGTGCCCCACCTGGCCATGGAGCTGCTCAACGATGCGGCCAAAATCAATCTGCAGCACATCCCCTACAAGGGCGCGGCGCCGGCCATCACCGATGTGATCGCGGGCCATGTGCACGGCTTCTTCGGTGACATCCCGGGCCTGGTCTCGCACATCAAGTCGGGCCGGCTCAAGGCCATCGGCCTGGCTGCAAGCAGGCGCCATCCGCTCTTCCCCGAGGTCAAGACCTTCGAGGAGATGGGGGTGCCCGGCGTGGACTCCGACAACTGGTACGCTCTGTTTGCCGCCAAGGGCACGCCCGCGGCCGAGATCGAGCGCGTCAACCAGGCCGTGCGCCGCACACTGGGCAGCGAGGCCGTCAAGACCAAGCTGCAGGCCTCGGGCGCCGAGGTCTCGCCCTCCACGCCCGCCGAACTCGCGACCCTGCTGAAGAACGACAGCGCCAAGTGGGCCCGCGTGGTCAAGGCCAAGAACATCAAACCTGATTGACATCCAGCATGCGCATCACGCCCATCATCCCCGGCACCCGTCCCGAACTCGCCGCCCAGGAAGCGCAGATCCAGGTCGAACGCGGCCGCATCTCGCCGCTGTACCAGGTGCTGCTCAACAGCCCGCCCATCGCCCATGGCTGGGAGCAGATGCTTTCGGCCGTGCGCAACCGCAACAGCCTGCCCGCGTCCCTGCGTGAGATGCTGATCCTGCGTGTGGCCGTGCTCAACGGCGCGCCCTACGAGTTCGACGCCCATGTGCCCCATGCGCTGAACGCTGGCGTGGCGCAGGCGGTCATCGACGGACTGCGGTCCGTGCCGCTGGCGCCGGAGCTGCCGCTGTCGGCGCCCGAGCGCGTGGCGCTGCGCCTGTGCGACACCATGACGCGCGAGATCGAGGTGCCCGACGCGCTCTACGCGGAGGTCCGGCAGCATTTCGACGCCCAGGGCCAGATCGACCTGGTGGCCACGGTCGCGGCCTACAACATGGTCTCGCGTTTCCTGGTGGCGCTGCAGATCGGGCACTGAGGATGCAACAGCCTACCGACTGCCTGCTGCTGCAGTTCAGCATCGATCCCACGGACACACAGCACCTGGCCGCCCACGCCGCCCGTATCTGTGCCGACCGCGGCCTGCAGCTGCAGCGCCTGGCCTGCACGCCAGACGGCCTGGCTTATCTGTATGCCCGGCTGCCGGTCCGGGCCCCGCTCGACCCGCAGGCGGGGAGCCCCCTGGCGGATGCGCTGGTCCGGAGCCTCCCCTCGGCACGCGGGATCCGCGTCGCGCGTCTGCAGCTGGTCTACACGGCGCCGGGACAGGCGCAGGGCGTCGCCCCCCTTTGCCACTACGTGGTCGAGACGGATCCGGAGCAGGGCTGGCGCGAGGAGCTGGAGCGCTGGTACGACGCCGAGCACATGCCCGGTCTGGCCGCCGTGCCCGGCTGCATCCTGGCGCTGCGCTACTACAACCACGACCAGGGCCCGTTTTCGCTGGCCTGCTATGACCTGGTGGCCGAGCATGTGCTGGGTTCACCCCCCTGGCTGGCCGTCCGGGGCACGCCCTGGAGCGACATCGTGCGGCCGCATTTCACCAACACCAGGCGCACCATGTTCCGCGCGCTGGCCTGAGGCCGGCGCCGGGGGCTTGGGGCCGGGGGGCGCTGCGCGGGATCGGCCCTCCCGCATTCCCGGGATGACAGCGTGCTCGGCTGCGGCTACAGTCGCGCGCAGGCCATACCCAGGGAGACCTCATGAAAAGACTCGGCCCCGTCCTGCAATTCCTCGGCTGCGACGGGGATGATTGGCGCGTCAGCGTGCTCTGGGTCCAGGACAGCGCCGATGCGCCCCCGGCCTGTGTCGCAGGGGGCCTGCCGGTGCAGCTGACGCAGGCACCGGTGCCCGGCACCGCCTGCACGGCCTGGCGCTTCGAGATCAGCGTGCCGCAGACAGCCGCGGGGCAGGCGGTGGCCTATCGCGTGGGTGACGAATCGCATGCCTTCCATGTGCCCGCGCGCGCTGCCATGCCGGCATTGGCCTATGGCTCCTGCAACGGCTACTCCGATCCCAAGCTCATGAAGAAGGTGGCGCAGCCGAATGCCCTGTGGTCACGGCTGGCGCGCCTGCATGCGGGGCAGGACCGGGTGGATGCGCAGACCTACGGGTCGCTGCACCTGCTGCTGCTCGGCGGCGACCAGGTCTACAGCGACGCCATGTGGGCCGTCATCCCCGAGCTCAAGGCCTGGACGGCCCTGCCCTGGGCCCGGCGCCACAAGGCGCCGTTCACGGCCACGCTGCGCCGCAAGCTGGAGGCGTACTTCAGCCGGATCTACCTGGAGCGCTGGTCGCAACCCGAGGTGGCCGCGGTGCTCGCGCGCCTGCCCACGGTGATGATGTGGGACGACCACGACATCATGGACGGCTGGGGCTCCTACCCGGCCGAGCAGCACCACTGTCCGGTCTACCAGGGCATCTACGAGGTGGCGCGCGCCGCCTTCGGCCTGTTCCAGCGCCAGGCCCTGGGCGGGCCGGCCCCGGGCACGTTGCCGGACCAGGCGCATTTCAACAGCGCCTGGCGCATCGGCCCGCTGGGCCTGCTCATGCTGGACATGCGCAGCGAGCGCCGGCCGCGCCGGCTCGAATCCACCCCGGCCGGCGACGTGCTGCACGCCGAGCAGGTGCTGAGCCCGCAGAGCTGGAGCGCGGTCTACCGGTGGCTGGCCGCGCAGGAGGCGGCCTGCGACATGAAGCACCTCTTCGTCATGAGCAGCATCCCCGTGGTGCACCCGAGCTTCGAGCTGCTGGAGAAGCTGCTGGGCATCCTGCCCGGACAACAGGAGCTCGAGGACGATCTGCGCGACCACTGGACCAGCCCGCCGCACCGCGCCGAGCGCCTGCGCCTCATCCACCGCCTGCTGCAGGTGGCGGGCCAGGGGGCGCGCGTCACCCTGCTGTCGGGCGATGTGCATGTGGCCGCGGTCGGCGCGATCGAATCCGTGCGCGACGGCGCGGTGCGCGTGCTCAACCAGCTCACCAGCAGCGCCCTGGTGCACCCGGCCCCCACGGCCGTGCAGCTCTTCTTCCTGGAGCATGTCTGCCGCAACGTCGAGTCCATCGACCGCGGCATCACGGGCGCGCTGCACGAGTTTCCCACCACGGGCCACCGCATGATCGGCGGGCGCAACTTCCTCACCCTGCAGCCCGATGCGCCCGGTGGCGCGCAGCGCTACTGGGCCAACTGGTGGGTCGAGGGCGAGCCCCATCCCTACACCAAGGTGGTCCACGCCGCGGGTTGAGGCGCTGCGGGATTCAGCGCGGGTAGCGGTGGTGGTGCCGCCGATGGGGGTGGCCGCCACCGAAGCGCAGGTAGAGCTGTGCCGAGGGGTAGGGATAGGCGTAGGCGGGCCCGTACCAGGGCTGGTAGATGTAGCTGTGGTACACCACGGCCGGCGGCGCCACGACCACCGGCGCGGGGGCCACCACCACGGTGGGCGGCGCAGCGCCGGGCTGGCCCAGCAGCGCGGCGTCCTGCTGCAGCGTGAGCGTGGGGCCCGGCTCGTAGGGCAACTGCACCGTGTACTCGCGCCCCTCGTACAGATAGGTCACCCGGTAGCCCACCGTGCGGTTTTCATAGAACGTGGTCGTGCCGCAGCGCAGCTCGCTGTGGCAGACCTGGCGCGGCACGGCCACGGTCTGCACCACGGGCTCGGTGGCCAGCACGGGCGCGTGCTGCAGCACCAGCTCGGCCATGGCCGAGGCGGCCAGGCCCGACAGGACCAGGGCGGCCAGCAGCCGGCGCAGGAGAGGGCGGGGTTCCATCTGCTTGCAACGCGCGGGGTGCTGCCGCGGATGACCGCCCGGGGTTCGGCGCGTGTTCAGCGCGCCGCCGCGCGGTTGCGTTCCAGCTGCGCGTCCACCAGCGCCACCACCTCGTCCACGGCCGGGTGGCGCAGGCCGCGCTGCGCGGCGATGGCCTGCACCAGCCGGTCCACGCGCTCGATGTGGGGCGCGCCGCCATAGAGCGCCCGTGCGGCCGAGGAGGGGCTGGCCAGGCCCTGCGCGGCGGCGGCGTATTTCTCGAACGGCACCAGATCGGCCTCGGCCGCGCCCAGGGCCCGGCACAGCTCGCAGACCCAGTCATAGACCGCGCGTGCCGCGGCCGGGTCGCTGTGCACGGCTTCGCGGATCGGGCGCACGCCCTGCGGCGTCACGCAGCGGTAGTTGCCCGCCAGCAGCATGGCCCACTTGGCCAGCGGCACGAAGACCGAGTCGTGCACCTTGAGCTTCACCGGCAGCTCGAGCGGCTGGCCGTCCACCGGGTGGCGCACGGCCTCGATGTCGGCCTGCAGCTGGCGCAGCAGGCCGGTGTGCACATCCGAGGGGAAACGCGCCACCTTGAAGTTGGTGGGCAGGCGCACCTGCAGCACGTTGAGCGGCTCCTCGGGCGGGCGGAAGGCCTGCGGGTCAGGGCTGCACAGCGTCATGAGCGCCGGGTCGAAGCCGTCCCACACCGCGGGGTCGGTGTAGGCGCCGCGGCAGGCCGCGGGGTCCACGCCGGGCAGGCGTGCGAGATAGGTCAGGGGCGGCATGTTCATGATGGACATGCAGGGCACGCGGCTCTTGGCCACGGCCTGCAGCAGGTCGCGCACGCCGGGGCTGCGGTACTGCGGCTCCTGCATGGCCAGGCCCACCAGGTCGTAGTCGGCCGGGATCACCTCGGCCGGGCCGGCCGCGTCCAGCCGGCCGGGCCAGCTCTGCGAGCTGAGCTCCAGCAGGCCTTCGCGGCCCTTGATCGGCAGGCGCACGCGGATGCCTTCGCGGTTGATCAGTTCGACCTCGTTGGGCAGGCAGACCAGGGTCACGCGGTGGCCGGCCATCACGAGCTTGATGCCCAGCAGCGAACCGTAGGAAGCGCCGAGGATGAGGATGCGGCGGGCTTGTGTCATGGGAACTCCTTGTAGTGCGCTCCATTGTGGCGTCTGCGCCGAGTCCCCACACGCCGCAGTGCAACACGAAGGATCCGCGCGGGGCCGGGCCGGCGGTGCTAGCATCGGCCCCTAGCCACCCGTTCCCGCGCCCCGTCCCATGAACAAAAGCCGCCTCGCCCTCGCACTCCTGCTGGTTCTCGTGCTTCTGGGTGTGGCAGCGTGGTACTACCGGCCCCAGCTGGCCGAGGCACCGGCTCCCGTGCCGCCGCAGGCCCAGCCCGTGCAGCCGCCCGTGGTGGTGGCCGCCCTCGTGCCCGAACCCGAGCCGGCCCCGATCCAGCATCCGGTGCAGGCCATCGAGGCCGTGCCTCCGCCCCCGCCGGCGCGTGCACTGCCGCCGCTGGGCCAGTCCGACCCGCGCCTGCGCGAAGACCTCAACACCCTGCTGGGTCGCAAGAAGGTGGAGCAGTTCCTGCTGGTCGACAGCTTCGTGCGCCGTGCCGTCGCCACCATCGACAACCTGGGCCGCGAGCACGCCGCACCCAGCATGTGGCCCGTGCATCCCACGCCGGGGCGCTTCAGCACGCTGCGCCGCCCGGAGGGCGAGATCGTCAACCCCGACAACGGCCAGCGCTACTCGCCGCTGATCCAGTTCATCGAGACCGTCAACAGCCGCCAGATCGTGCAGCTCTACGTCAGCCTCTACCCGCTGTTCCAGCAGGCCTACGAGGAGCTCGGCTATCCCAAGGGCTATTTCAACGACCGGCTCATCGCCGTCATCGACCTGTTGCTGGCCACGCCCGTGCACGAGAACCCGTTGCGGGTCGAACTGGTCGAGGTCAAGGGCCCGATCCCCTCCGAGCGCCCCTGGACGCGCTACGAGTTCGCCGACGACGAGCTGCAGTCCCTGGCCGCGGGCCAGAAGATGCTCTTGCGCACCGGCCCGGTCAACCACCGCCGCCTGCGCGCCAAGCTGATCGAATACCGCGCCCTGCTGACCAAGGCTGCCCTGCCCCAGGGCATCAAGCCCTGAGAACTTGTGAGTAAATCTACTGCGCAGCCCGATCGCGGCGTTGGGCGGTGCGCGCCATCCTCACGTACCTGAGGTACGTTCCGGTGGCTGTGCTCCGTCCGCCTTGCGCTCGGCCTGCTCGCTACGATTTCTTCACAAGTTCTGAGCGCCGGGCTCACTTCGCCCGCAGGCCCTGCACCAGCGCGCCCAGGGCGATGCCCGCCAGCGCCCACAGCAGGTCGAGGTTGCCCGTGCCCAGGCCCGCGATGGCCGGACCGGGGCAGACGCCGCACAGGCCCCAGCCCACGCCGAACAGCGCCGAGCCCA
>JAYNNS010000023.1:0-4889 GCA_038112835.1 Curvibacter sp.
ATGCGCTCGTGCCGGTGCGCCCGGCGCTCGGGATCGCTCTGGTGCATGCCGGGATCGCCTTCCGGCGGCGGGCTGCCTGCGGGCTGGGCCAGCACGGCCAGGGCGGAGGTGGCCAGCACGGCGGCCAGGACAGCCGGTTTGAAATGCGTGTTCATGTCGTCTTCCTTTCACAAGAGACCTGCGGTGACATCACAGGATGTCTGCAGTCTGGGCCGCTTGTGTATCGGGCGCATGAGCGTGTGCTTCGCCCGTGTAAAGACGGGCAAAGACGGCGCGGTTCAGGCCAGGCGGCCGTTCTGGAAGTCTTCCACCGCCTGGATCAGCTGTTCACGCGTGTTCATCACGAAGGGACCGTACTGGGCGATGGGCTCGCGCAGCGGCCGCCCGGCGATCAGCAGCGCGCGCGCCGGGGTGTCGCCGGGCAGGCCCTGGAGCTGCACGCCGGTTCCCGTGTTGTCCAGGATGGCCATGCGGCCCTGCGGCACCACGGTCTCGCCGATGCGCACGCTGCCACGGTAGGTGTAGACAAAGGCGTTGTACGCGGGCGGCAAGGGCTGCTCGAAGACGGCGCCCGCGGCGGGGAAATGCAGGTCCAGGTAGTGCGGGTCGGTGGGCCAGGCGTCCACCGGACGGTCCATGGCGCCGCGCAGGCCGTGGCTGCAGCCGGCGATCAGGCGCAGGTGCACGCCGGCGGGCGTGGTCAGCTCGGGGATCTCGGCGCTCTGGATGTCGCGGTAGCCCGGCGTGGTCATCTTGTCCCGGCCCGGCAGGTTGAGCCAGAGCTGGAAACCCTCCATCACGCCCTCTTCCTGCTCGGGCAGCTCGCTGTGGATCAGGCCACGGCCGGCGGTCATCCACTGCACGCCGCCGTTGCTCAGCAGGCCTTCATGGCCCGCGCTGTCGCGGTGGCGCATGCGGCCGGCGATCATGTAGGTCACGGTCTCGAAACCGCGGTGCGGATGGTCGGGGAAGCCGGCGATGTAGTCGTCGGGGTTGTCGCTGGCGAAGTTGTCCAGCATCAGGAAGGGGTCGAGGCGCTGCTGCAGGTCGTGCGTGAGCACGCGGATGAGCTTGACGCCGGCGCCGTCGGTCGTGGGCTGGCCGGTGACCAGGCGCTCGACGCGGCGGGTGGTGTGGGTCGTGTCCATGCGCGGCATTAGACCGCAAAGCCGGTGCCCGTGTCGTCGTCGAGGTCGATGCCGCGGCCTGCGGCCTTGGCCCGGTACAGGGCCCGGTCGGCCCGGGTCCAGAGCGAATGCACGGTGTCGTCCGCCAGGGCGTGGGCCACGCCGCTGGAGAAGGTGGTGCGCAGCTGCGGCAGGGCCGGTACCGGGGCCTCGTCGGCCAGGCTGCTGCGCAGCCGCCGCAGGACCTGGCGCACGCCCTGGAGTTCGGTGTTGGGCAGGGCCAGCAGGAACTCCTCGCCGCCGATGCGCCCCACGAGGTCCTGCGGCCGCAGGGCCTGGCGCAGCCGGCGGGCAAAGTGCGCCAACACCTGGTCGCCGGTGCCGTGGCCATGGCTGTCGTTGACTTCCTTGAAATGATCCAGGTCGATCACCGCCACGGTCAGCGGATAGCGGAGCTGGCGCGCGGCCAGGAAGAGCTCGTCCAGGCGTTCGAAGACATGGCGGCGGTTGTGCAGGCCGGTCAGCGCGTCGGTGATGGACAGGCGCAGGGCTTCGTCGCGTGCCTGGCGCAGTGTGGACTCGTTGACCTTGAGCGCCGTCACGTCGGTGGTCACGGCCAGCAGCCAGCCGCCGGGGTGCAGGGTCTCGGTCACGCGCATCCAGCGCCCGTCGGCCAGGTCGGATTCAAAGCAGCGCCGGGGTGACTGTCGCCGCTTCAGGCGGATGCGGGCCAGCCAGGCCTCGATGTCGTCGGCGTCGATCAGCAGGCCCGTGCGCTCGCGGTGGCTGCGCCGCATCATCTCCTCCCACGAGGGCATGCTGTCCGGAGCCAGCACGTAGGCCTCGCGGAAATAGCGGTTGGCGTAGCGCAGGCGGTCGTCGGGATCGAACAGGCCGATCCCGCTCGCTGCCTCGTCGAGACAGCCCAGCAGCCGGAGTGACAGGTCTGGGTTCAAGCGGACGTACCAGGAAGGGCGTGGAGCGGATTCAACCACAGCCCGCCGGTTTTGTCCGCCGCCGTCCTAGTTCTGCTTCACCTTGCAGGTATTGATGCCCAGCACTGCATAAGGCGGGCACCAGCCCATCAGGCCGGTGGCCAGCGGCAGCAGGCCCAGCCAGCCCCACCAGCCCACGGTACCGGTGGCGGCCAGGGCGACCAGCACGAGGCCGGCCACGACACGGATGCCGCGTTCCACATTGCCGATATTGGTCTTCATGGTTCTACTCCTGAGGTGGGGGGAAGTTCATCATGGGTGTTCCCGTTGCCGGCGTCAACCGGCGCGGGGTGAGCCGGCCAAGTCGTCGAGGATGGGGCAGTCGGGCCGCCCGTCGCCATGACAATGGTGCAGCAGATGGCCCAGGGTGCGCTGCATGGCCTGCATGGCGGCAATGCGCGCGGCCAGTTCGTCCACATGTTTTTGGGCGATGCGCTTGACGCTGGCGCTGGTGCGCCGGCGGTTCTGCCACAGGGCCACGAGCTCGCCGATCTCGGCCATGGAAAAGCCCAGGTCACGCGCGCGCTTGATGAAGCGCAGGGTGTGGACCTCGGCCTCGCTGTACTGGCGGTAACCGCTGTCGGTGCGCGAGACGTGCGGCAGCAGTCCCAACGACTCGTAATGCCGCACCATCTTGGCCGAAATGCCCGAGAGTTCGGCGGCGCTGCCGATGTTGACGGGCCAGGTGACCTGGGTCATGACGGGCTCAGGCGGCGACCGCGTAGCCTTCTTCGGCAATCGCCCGGGCCAAGGCCTCGCGCGGCTGCTGCGACTGCACTTCGACCAGGTTGCGGCTGCGGTCGATCTTGACCTCGGCTTGAGGGTCGAGCTGTTTCAGCGCCCGGGTGACGGACTTCTCGCAGTGGCCGCAGGTCATGCCGGTGACGGTGAAGGTCTGGTTCATGGTGTTCGCTCCGTGAGCAGGGTTGGACATGAGCATATGCTGAACCCTGCCACCGTGGGAAGGTCAAGGGTGACCACCAACAACCTTTTTTCCACCAAGGTTGATCTGGCGCAAGGCTTGACCCTGCCATGATGGCAGGGTTCAGGATCACGGCATGAATACCCTTTCCGCTTCCACCCCCACCCCTTCCGCCACGCTGGACCTCGGCATCGGCGGCATGACCTGCGCCTCCTGCGTGACGCGCGTCGAGAAGGCGCTGCGCAAGGTGCCCGGCGTGAGCGAGGCCACGGTCAACCTCGCCACCGAATCGGCCCGTGTGAGCTACGCGCCGTCGCAGCAGATCGAGGCCCGCCTGCGCCGGGCCGTGCGCGATGCCGGCTACGAACCGCGCGCAGCCGACGCGCTGATGGAGGCACCGGACGGCTCGCCCTGGGCCGGCTTTGCGCCCGTGGCGGTCGGTCTGGCCCTGTCCCTGCCGCTGGTCGTGCCCATGGTGGCCGATTTCTTCGGGCGGTACTGGATGCTGCCGGCCTGGATCCAGTTCCTGCTGGCCACGCCCGTGCAGTTCATCCTGGGCGCGCGCTTCTACGTGGCCGGCTGGCACGCCCTCAAGGCACGCACCGGCAATATGGACCTGCTGGTGGCCATCGGCACCACGGCGGGCTGGGCGCTCTCGGTCTGGCTCTGGCTGTTCGCGCAGCACGAGGGCATGCCGCACCTGTATTTCGAGGCGTCGGCCGTGGTGGTCACGCTGGTGCTGCTGGGCAAATGGCTCGAGGCCCGGGCCAAACGCCAGACCACGGCCGCCATCCGGGCCCTGCACGCGCTGCGGCCCGATGTGGCCCACCTGATCGGTCTGGACGGCGAGGTGGACGTGCCCGTGGCCGAGGTGCTGGTGGGCGACCGGCTCGTGGTGCGCCCGGGCGAACGCCTGCCCGTGGACGGCACCCTGCTCGAGGGCCACACCCAGGTCGACGAATCCATGCTCACCGGCGAACCCCTGCCCGTGCCCAAGGATGCGGGCGCGCGCCTGACGGGCGGCTCGATCAACGGGGAGGGCCGCGTTGTGATGCAGGTGGCAGCCGTGGGCGGCGAGACGGTGCTCGCGCGCATCATCCGCCTGGTCGAGGACGCGCAGGCGGCCAAGGCGCCGATCCAGCGCCTGGTGGACCAGGTCTCGGCGGTCTTCGTGCCCGTGGTGCTGGTGATCGCGCTGGCCACGCTGGCCGGCTGGCTGCTGGCCGGGCATCCGCTGGAGCACGCGGTGATCCATGCCGTGGCGGTGCTGGTCATCGCCTGTCCCTGCGCTCTGGGCCTGGCCACACCGGCGGCCATCATGGCCGGCACGGGGGTGGCGGCGAAGCACGGCATCCTGATCAAGGACGCGCAGGCGCTGGAGATCGCGCACCGCGTGGACACCGTGGCCTTCGACAAGACCGGCACCCTGACCGTGGGCCAGCCGCGGCTGACGGCCTTCGAGGCGGTGACCGGCCAGGACGAGGCGGCGCTGCTGGCGGCGGCCGCCAGCCTGCAAAGCGGCAGCGAACACCCGCTGGCGCGGGCCGTGGTGCAGGCGGCCCAGACCCGCGGGATCACGATCGCCGCGCCCGACAATGTGCGCGCCGTACCGGGCCGCGGCAGCGAGGGCGAGGTGGGCGTGCAGAGCTACCTGATCGGCAGCTTGCGCTGGATGGACGAGTTGTGCGTGGGCCTGGGCCCGCTGGCGGCGCGTGCGGCTGAGTTGCAGCAGCAGGGGGCCACCGTCTCGGCCCTGGTCGAACGCACCACCGCCGGCCTGACCGTGCGGGCCCTGCTGGCCTTCGGCGACGAGCCCAAGCCCGGCGCCCGGGAGGCGCTGGCCGC
>JAYNNS010000023.1:4989-15481 GCA_038112835.1 Curvibacter sp.
CCCTGCTGGCCTTCGGCGACGAGCCCAAGCCCGGCGCCCGGGAGGCGCTGGCCGCCCTACGCGCGCGCGGCATCCGCACCGTGATGATCTCGGGTGACAACCGCGGTGCGGCCGAGGCCATGGCGCGCCGCCTGGGTCTGCGGCCCGAAGAGGGTGAAGTGCTTGCCGAGGTCTTGCCCGGCGACAAGGCGGCGCGTGTCACCGGGTTGAAGCGTGATGGGCATGTCGTGGCCATGGTGGGCGACGGCGTCAATGATGCGCCGGCCCTGGCCGCGGCCGATGTGGGCCTGGCCATGGGCAACGGCACCGACGTGGCCATGCATGCGGCCGGCATCACGCTGATGCGCGGTGACCCGCTGCTGGTGGCGGGCGCGCTGTCGGTCTCGGACCGCACGGTGGCCAAGATCCGCCAGAACCTGTTCTGGGCCTTCATCTACAACGTGGCGGGCATACCCCTGGCGGCATTCGGCTATCTCAGCCCGGTGATCGCCGGCGCGGCCATGGCGCTGAGTTCGGTCAGCGTCATGAGCAACGCCCTGCTGCTGCGGCGTTGGCGGCTGCCGCGCTGATCGACGGAACAGCCGGGTCTCTACGTGGTATTACCGCCGCTGCCCGGGAGGGCGGCCGCCTAGAATTTCCGGGTTTGGCCCGCCTGCGCCGGGCTACAGGAGGAGTTTCCATGAGCACCCAGCTGTTTGCCCTCATGCGCCAGTTCACCGTCCGTTTCCGCATGATCGGCGCCATCGCCGTGGTGCTGGTCCTGCTGAGCCTGGTCGGCGGCGCCGGCATGTTCGGCATGTTCCGCATCCACCAGCTCAGCGCCGAGGTCATCGACGAGTCCATGGCCGTGGTCGACCGGGTGGCCCGCCTGCGCTTCGACATGGCCGAGGTGCGGCGGCACGAGAAGGAAATGATCATCCAGTACGAGAAGCCGGAGCTGATCCGCCAGATCCGCACGCGCTGGGAAGCCGACATGCAGAAGATCGAGGGCAAGGTGGCCGAGCTTGCCACCGTGCTCTCGGAGGAGCGTCGTCCGCAGCTGCAGAAGGCGGCCGAATTCCTGAAAAGCTACCGCACCATGTTCACGGGCATCACGCGCCAGCTGGAGGACAGCGCCTACGAGACCGCGACGATTGCCAACCGCATGAGCGCGCGTGCCGTGGGCGAGTTCGAGGAGGCCGACAAGCTGCTGACCCAGATCGACGAGGCCGTGCGCGCCGAGGCCGAGGCCTCCAACGCCAGCCGCAATGCCATGCTGGACCGCATGCTCTTCATCTTTGCCGCCCTGGTGGTGCTGGCCCTGGTCATCGTGGTGCCGCTGACCCTGCTCAACATGCAGGCCATCTGCCGGCCCCTGGTGCAGGCGCGCCAGCTGGCCCAGGCCATTGCCAGCGGCGACCTGTCGCAGCGCATGGTGGTGGACGGTCGCGACGAGGTGGCCGACCTGCAGCGCGCGCTCGAGCAGATGCGCGACAACCTCTCGGGCATCGTGGGCCAGCTGCGCGACGCGGGCGAGAGCATCGCCACGGCCAGCCGCGAGATCGCCACCGGCAACCAGGACCTGTCGTCCCGCACCGAGCAGACCGCCAGCAATGTGCAGCACACCGTGAGCTCCATCGGCGCGCTCAGCGGCAATGTGCAGCAGACCGCCAGCTCCGCGCAGACGGCCAACCAGCTGGTCAGCACGGCCTCGCAGGCCGCGCAGCGTGGCGGCTCGGTGGTGACGCAGGCGGTGCAGAGCATGCACAGCATCTCGCAATCCAGCCGCAAGATCGCCGACATCATCGGCGTGATCGACGGCATCGCCTTCCAGACCAACATCCTGGCGCTCAACGCCGCGGTGGAGGCTGCGCGCGCGGGCGAGCAGGGCCGCGGTTTTGCCGTGGTGGCCAGCGAGGTGCGCAGCCTGGCCGGCCGCAGCGCCGAGGCGGCCAAGGAGATCAAGGCCCTGATCGGCGCCAGCGTGACCGCCGTGGACGGCGGTGTGCGCCAGGTCGAGGAGGCCGGGGGATCGATGCAGGAGATCGTGGCTGGCGTGCAGCGCGTGCGCGACATCATCGGCGAGATCAGCGTGGCCGCCGACGGCCAGTCCAGCGGCATCGGCCAGGTCAACCAGGCGGTGCAGGAGATCGACCGCATGACGCAGCAGAACGCCGCCCTGGTGGAGGAATCCGCCGCCGCCGCCGAGTCCATGCGCGAGCAGGCCGACCGGCTGGCGCAGATCGTGCGCCAGTTCCGGCTGGAGAGCCAGGGCCGGGGCGGCGCCCCGCTGCTGCTGAACTGAACGCACAAGGCTTGACGCTCGTCAAGCCACGGCGTGCGCTCGCGTGCCATGCTGCAAACCGTCCCCGGAGCCGATCAGGAGGTTTGCCATGGCCCACGAAAGCATACGCATCATCCATGAGGAGCACGCCGCCCTGTCGGCCATGCTGCAGTCGCTGCGCATGATGCTCCAGCGCGGCCCGGGCGATGCGCCGGAGCAGTTCTTCGACGTGCTGCGCGCCATGCTCTTCTACATCGACGAGTTCCCCGAGCGCCTGCACCACCCCAAGGAGTCCAGCCTGCTGTTCCCACCGCTGCGCGCCCGTGCGCCGCAGCTGCAGGGCACGCTGGAGCGCCTGGAGCGCGACCACCAGCACGGCGAGGGGGCGGTGCGCGAGCTGCAGCACCTGCTGCTGGCCTGGGAGCTGCTGGGCGAGTCGCGCCGCAGCGCCTTCGAGGTGGCGATGCTGCGGCACCTGGACTTCTACCTGGAGCACATGCGGATCGAGGAGACCGAGGTGCTGCCCGAGGCCCTGCGGTATCTGACGCCCCAGGACTGGGCCGCCCTGGACGCGGCTTTCGCCACCCACCAGGATCCGCTGACCGGCCGCTACCCGCGCGATCCCCTGTACGACCGCCTGTTCACGCGCATCGTGATGCGCACGCCCGCTCCGATCGGGGTGGGCCAGGGCTGATACCCCCGGCCCCGGGCGCTGGGGCCTCCCGCGGCCTTAGTGCGACTCCTTGGCGCGCCGGCCCGAGAACCAGAGCACATACAGCACGGGCAGCACCACCAGCGTGAGCAGGGTGGCGGTGACCAGACCGCCGATGACCACGATGGCCAGCGGGCGCTGGGTCTCGGCGCCGATGTCCTGCGACAGCGCCATGGGCAGCAGGCCCAGCGCGGCCAGCATGCCTGTCATGAGCACGGTGCGCAGGCGCTGCATCGAGCCCACGCGGGCCGCTTCCAGCACGGTGTGGCCGGCATTGCGCAGCTGCTGGAAAACGGCCAGCATCACCACCCCGTTGAGCACGGCCTGGCCGGAGAGGGCGATGAAGCCGATCGCGGCGGAGACGGACAGCGGGATGTTCAGCATCCAGAGCGAGATGAAGCCGCCGATCAGGGCCAGCGGCACGTTGACCAGGATGAGCAGGGCCTTCTTGAAGGAGCCGAAGGCGTCGAACAGCAGCACGAAGATCAGCAGCAGCGAGATCGGCACCACGACCGACAGGCGCTGCATGGCGCGTTCCTGGTTCTCGAACTCGCCCGACCAGTTGACGGCATAGTTCTCGGGCAGGGTGACGTTCCTGGCCACACGCTCCTTCATGTCCTTGACCACCGAGCCCATGTCGCGTCCCTTGATGAACACGCCGATGGCCATGGTGCGCCGGCCCCCTTCGCGCGCGATGTTCATCGCGCCGCTGGACTGCTGGATGTTGGCGACCGCGCCCAGCGTGGTGTAGCCTCCGCCCGGCATGGCCAGCGGGATCGCCGACAGGTTGGCGATGACGCGGTGGTCTTCGGGCAGGCGCACGGCGACCGAGAAGCGCCGCTCGCCTTCCCAGAGCTGGGTGGCGGCCTTGCCGGCCAGCGCGGACTCGATCACGTCCTGCACGTCGCTCACATTGAGCCCGAAGCGCGAGGCCCGCTCGCGGTCGATGTTGATCAGCAGCTGGGGCAGTTCGCCCAGACGATCCACCTCGGCGCGCTGCACGCCCTGGACCTGGCGGAACTCGCGGCGCATGGCTTCCACCGTCCGCCGCAGCTCGGCGAGGTCGTCCCCGGCCACCTTGACCACGATCTGGCCTTTGATCTGCGAGATCGATTCGAGCACGTTGTCGCGGATAGGCTGCGAGAAGGCGGGGTCGACCCCCGGGATCACCGAGAGCTTGCGGTCCATCTCCTCGATCAGGGTGTCGCGCGTGACGCCCTTGCGCCATTCCTCCTTCGGCTTCACGTCGACGAAGAGTTCGGCCATGCTCAGGGTCTTGGGGTCGGTGCCGTCCTCGGGCTGCCCGGCCTTGGAGATGACGGTGCGGACTTCGGGGATGGTGAGCAGCTGCTGGCGTGCCTTGCGCAGGATCTGCACGGCCTGTTCCTGCGAGACGCTGGCGGGCATGTCCCAGTTGACCCAGAAGGTTCCCTCGTTGAGCTCGGGCAGGAATTCGGAACCCAGGCGGGAGGCGGCGCCGATGCCCAGCGCCAGCGCCGCCAGCGCGATGGCGATGACCTTGCGCTGGTTCGTCAGGGCCCAGTCCAGCACCGGCTCGTAGATGCGCTT
Organism: Curvibacter sp.; assembly: GCA_038112835.1. Taxonomy (GTDB): domain Bacteria; phylum Pseudomonadota; class Gammaproteobacteria; order Burkholderiales; family Burkholderiaceae_C; genus Hylemonella. The sequence continues at coordinate 9,534 of JAYNNS010000023.1, forward strand.
GGCCAGGGTCACGACGCGGTTGTCGCCGTGCGGCAGCTTGCGTCGCAGCATCCAGTAGGCCAGCAGCGGCACCAGGGTGAGCGAGAAGATCAGCGAGCCGATCAGCGCCGTGGTCACCGACAGCGCCATGGGCTGGAAGATGCGACCTTCGTGGCGTTGCAGCGCGAAGATGGGGATATGCGCCGCGATGATGATCAGCATGGAGAACAGCGTGGGTCGCCCCACCTCGCTGGCGGCCTCGATGATCACCTGGCGGCGCTCGCTGTCGGACAGGGTCTCGCGCTCCTTCTCGAGCCGGTGCATGATGTTCTCGATCACGATCACCGCGCCGTCCACGATGATGCCGAAGTCCATGGCACCCAGCGACAGCAGGTTGGCCGGTACACCCATGATCTTCAGGCCCATGAAGGTGGCCAGCAGCGAGAGCGGGATCACGAGCACCACGGCCAGGCTGGCGCGCAGGTTGGACAGGAAGATGTAGAGCACCAGCGAGACCAGCAGCGCGCCCTCGACCAGGTTGCGGAACACCGTGGACAGGGTCTTGCCCATGAGCCAGGTGCGGTCGTAGAAGGGTTCGATGCGCACGCCCGCGGGCAGCACGCGTTCGTTGAGCTGGGTGATGCGTTCCTTCACGCCCTTGAGCACCTCGCTCGGGTTCTCGCCCTTGCGCATGATGACCATGCCGATGACGGCGTCGTCGTCTTCGTCCTGGCCGGTGATGCCCAGGCGCGGCACGGCGCCGAGCTTGATCTGCGCGACGTCGCGGATCAGGATGGGCGTGCCGTTGCGCGAGTCGAGCACGATGCGGCCGATGTCGTCGGGCGAGCCCAGCAGGCCGATGCCGCGGATGGCGAACTGCTGGGCGCCTTGCGCCACATAGCTGCCGCCGGCGTTGGAGTTGCCCCGGCCCAGCGCGTCCAGCAGGTGCTGGAAGGTCAGCTTGTAGGCGCGCAGCTTGTCCAAGTCGGGTTGCACCTCGTACTGCTTGATGTAGCCGCCCATGTTGACCACGTCGGCGATGCCCGGCACCTGGCGCAGGGCGCGCTCCACCACCCAGTCCTGCAAGGTGCGCAGCTCGGTGGTGGACTTGCCGTCGCCCCGCAGGCGAAAGCGCATGATCTCGCCCACCGGGGTGGCATTGGGCGCGATGTTGATGTCGGCGCCTGGGGGCAGGTCGATGTTGTTGAGGCGTTCCAGCACCTGCTGCCGCGCCAGGTTCACATGGGCGTTGTCGTCGTAGGTGACGACCGTGTAGGACAGACCGAACTGGGTGTGGGAAAAGAGGCGGATCGAGTTGGGCAGGCCGGCCAGCGCGGTTTCGATCGGCAGCGTGACCTGTTTTTCCACCTCTTCCGCGGCCCGGCCCGGGAACAGCGTGATCACCGTGACCTGGGTATCGGTCACATCCGGGAAGGCTTCCACCGACAGGCTCTTGAAGGCGATGACGCCGGCCATCACGAAGAGCAGCGTGCCCAGCACGATGAAGAGCGGCTGGTGCAGGGCGTACTGGATCAGACGCTTCATTTGCCGCGCGCCTCTTCTTCAGCCAGGCGCAGCATGCGCGCCAGCAGCAGGGCGTTCTCGACCACCACCTGTTCGCCCGCCTGCACGCCGCTGCGGATGACGACCTGTTGCGGTCCTTCATAGTCGATCTCGACCTGGCGCCGTTCAAACTCGCCGGGCCGGGTCTGGACGAAGGCCGAATGTCTGGCACCGCGCAGCAGCACCGCCGTCGAGGGCACCACCACGCCGCTGGCGAAGCTGCGCTCGAAGCGCACGGTGGCCAGCATCTCGGCCTTGAGGCGTCGTTCGGCGTTGCTCACCAGCCCCCGGATCTTGATCGTGCGGGTTGTCGGGTCGATGAAGTCGGACGCCGTGATCACGCGCCCGCTGAATTTCTGGTTGGGCAGCGCATCGACCGAGAACTCGAAGCGCGTGCCGGACCGCACGAGCCCGGCTTCCGATTCGCGGGCGTCGATCTGGATCCACAGCGTCGTCGGGTCGGTGACGACGAACAGCGGGGGGATCCCGGGCCCGTTCAGGTCGGGGCGAAGTTCCTGGCCCGGATTGATGTTGCGCTCGACGATCACGCCGGCAATGCCCGAGCGCAGGACCAGTTCCTGGTCCACGCCGCTGCGGCTGCTGTACAGCTGGGTACGGCCCCGGGCGCGTTCGACCTCGGCGCGCGCGCGCGCGTGCTCGGCCTCGGCCTGCTCCAGCTCCTTGCGCGCGACGATACCGGCCTCGAACAGTTCGCGCTGGCGCTGCAGGTTCTGGGCCGCCAGGCGTTCGTCCGCCTCGGCGCGCGCGGTCTCGCTCTGGGCCTGGCCGAAATCAGGCGAAGCCAGGATGGCCAGGGTGGTGCCGGCGCTCACCTGCTGGCCGGTGTCGGCCCGGATCGAGGCCACGCGCCCCGCGAAAGCCGGATAGATGCGTTGGGTGCGTTCCTCGTTCCAGACCAGCTTGGCCGGGAGTTCGACGACGATCGTCTTGGCCGGCTGGGCGGGCACCACGCCGAGCAGCTGGAGCTGCGGGTGGTCCTGGACGTAGCGCAGTTGCTGGCCCTGCACGATGGGGGCGGGTGCCTCGGCGGCCGGCGGCGGGGCTTCGCTGCACGCGGCGAGCAGCAGGGCGCACAGGAGTGTGGGGGACAGGCGGTGGAACATGATGCGGGGCATGGAAGAAAGAGGGGCTCAGGGCCGTGCGGCCGCCACCGGCTGGCCGGTGCGCAGCTGCCAGGCACCGAGGGCCTGGGCGTGGGCGCTGCGCGCGGCCACGGCGTCGAGGACGGTGATGCGCAGCGTGCGGCGCGCGTCGATCAGCTCGGTCAGCGAAAGTGCGCCGCGTCGGTAGGCCAGCTCGGCGTTTTCAGCGACGCGGCGGGCCCGCGGCAGGATTTCCTGCTCGAAGGCCATGGTGCGCTCCGCCGTGCTGCGGACCGTGTGCTGCAGGTCCTGCAGCTCCAGCCGAGCCTGGCGGCGGGTCTTTTCCAGCGCGTCCTCGGCCAGGCCCAGCTGGGCGCCGGCGCGGCCGATCTCGCCCTGGTAGGCATAGCCCCATTGCAATGGCATGGACATGCGCAGCTCCATCAGCGCGGTGGAGGTGCCGGGGTAGTGGCTGTAGGCCACGCCCCAGGTGATGTCCGATTTCTTCAGCGCGCTGCTGCTGTCCAGCCCGGCGCGTGCGGCTTCGACGCGGGCGCGTGCGGCGCGCACATCGGCACGTTGTTCGATCAGGGCGTCCAGGTCGACCGTCTCGGCCGTGTCCGCGCGTGCCGGCCAGTCAGCCCGTACCAGCAGCTGGCGCGCTTCAGGCCCGAGGGCGGTGAGCTGCCACAGCAGCAGGGCGGCCCGCTGGAGCTCGAGTTCGGCCTGGCGCAGCTCGGCGCGGGCGCGCTCGGCCTCGATCTCCGTGCGTGCACTGTCCTGGGCCGACAGGTCGCCGGCCTGCAGGCGCCGCGCGGCGATGCGCGCCAGCTCGGCGGCGTGGCGCTCCAGCTGTCCGACCTCGCCCACGCGCTCCTGCGCGGCCAGCAGCTCGTAGAAGGCGGCCAGGGCCGCCACGCGCTGCTGCAGGCTGGTTTCATCGAGTTCGGCGCGTGCGGCGTCGGCGCTGCGCTGGGCCGTCAGGGTGCGCAGCTCGCGCTTGTTGCCCCGTTCCCAGGTCCAGTCCAGACCCAGGGATTTGTCGTAGGTGCGGTCCTGCAGCACGCGGCCACCGCCGTTGCCGTTGCGCAGGTCGATCTGGCTCACGCCGGCCGAGAGCACGGGCAGGGGTGCGCGGTCGGCGCTGAGGATGTCGGCCTGGGCCCCGGCCAGGTTGCGGCGAGAGAGGGCGACTTCCAGGTTTTCCTGGGCGGCCTGCAGGGTCTGTTGCAGGCTCAGGGGCTGGTCGGGGGGGCTGGACGGCTGGGCGTGCAGTGCCAGCGGCAGCAGCAGACCGGCCCAGCGCCATGATGGGCGGTAGTTCATACGATACAGATTCCGGGTGCACGAGTGTCGGCGCTGCTGCCTGACCGCAGACTGACCCGGGGACTGAGGGAAAATGCTTAGGACCGGAGGGGGAGTTCATGGCGATGCGAGTCCTGCTGATAGAAGACGATCCTGTCCTGCGCGAGGTCATGCGCCTGAGCCTGATCGATGCCGGGCACCGGGTCGACGAGGCGGGCGATCTGGAGCGGGCCGCCCATTACTGGCGGGTCCAGCCCTTCGACGCCGTGCTGCTGGACCTGAACCTGCCGCAGAGCGCCGCCGCCGACAGCCCGCTGGCCAACGGCCTGGCCCTGCTGCGCGAGGCGCGTGCGCGCGGCGACCGCACCCCGGTGCTGGTGCTGACCGCGCGCAACCGCACCGAGGAGCGCATCGCCGGCCTGGACGCGGGGGCCGACGACTACCTGGGCAAACCTTTCGAGCTGGCCGAAGTCGAGGCGCGGCTGCGCGCCCTGGTGCGGCGCAGCGTGGGCACGGAGGATGTCTGCGAGGTCGGCGCGCTGCGGCTGGACCGCAAGACGCGGCGGCTGACGCTGGGCGGCGAGCGGCTGGAGCTGCCGGCGCGCGAGTTCGAGGTGCTGTGGGAGCTCATGACGCCGCCCGGGCGCGTGGTCAGCAAGCGCGCGCTGTCGGACAAGCTCTCCGGCTTCGACGAGGCCCTGGGCGACAACGCCCTGGAGGCCTTCATCTCCCGCCTGCGCAAGAAGCTGGCCGCCAGCGGGGCCCAGATCCGCACGCTGCGCGGGCTGGGCTATGCGCTGGAGAGCGCGAAGGACGTCACATGACCGAGCGCCAGCCACCCGACAAGCCCTCCCTGCGCGCGCGCCTCGTGCGCCACGTGCTGCTGCCGCTGGCGCTGACCTGGCTGCTGGGCACGGCCGTGACCGTGGCGGTGGCCTACTACTTTGCCCAGAAGGCCTTCGACCGTGCCCTGCTCGACGACGCCTACGCTCTGGCCTCGCGCGTGCGGGCCCAGCCCCAGGGCCTGGCGCTGGAACTCTCCAGCCGCGAGATGAGCACCGTGCTGTTCGACCAGAGCGAAAACATCTATTTCGTGGTGCGCCGCCCCGACGGCATGGTGATGGCCGGCCATCCGCGCCTGCACGCGCCGCAACCGCGCAGCCCGGCTTTCGTGCAGTTCGGCTCGGCGGTGTATGAGGGCCGCACCCTGCGCACGGTGACGCTGGTGCAGGATGAACCCGAGGATTTCATCGTCACGGTCGGCCAGACCACGCGCAGCCGCCAGGCCCTGCTGCGCGACGTGCTGTTCTATTCCGTCGTGCCCCAGCTGCTGCTGCTGGGCCTGCTGGCCCTGTGGCTGCGCCGCATCATCGGGCAGGAGCTGCACCCGCTGAGCGCGCTGCAGCGCTCGGTGGAGCAGCGCGACGCGCGGGACCTCGCGCCGCTGCCGGTGCAGGCCCGTTCGCGCGACATCGAGCAGCTGGGCACGGCCATCAACGATCTGCTGGCGCGTCTGGGGCGCAGCCTGCAGGCCCAGCGCGAGTTCTCGGGCAATGTCGCGCACGAATTGCGCACGCCGCTGGCCGGCATCCGTGCCCTGGCCGAATACGGCCTGGCGCAGACCGAGCCGGCGATCTGGCGCGAGCAGCTGCAGCGCATCGGTGTCAGCGAGGCGCGCGCTAGCCGCCTGGTGGAGCAGCTGCTGGCGCTGGCGCTGGCGGACGAGGCGGATGCCGGCGTGCAGAACCAGCCCCTGGCCCTGGACGAACTGGTGCGCGAGACCGTGCTGCGTTATCTGCCCCGTGCCGATGCCGCGGGTGTGGACCTGGGGGTGCAGGGCCTGGACCAGCCGCTGCGCGTGATCGGCAACGCGGCGCTGATCGAGGGCCTGCTCGGCAACCTGCTGGACAACGCCCTGCGCCATGCCCGCCCGCCCGTCGGGCAGGCCGGCACGGTGACCGTGGAGCTGGCCCGCGAACCACTGGGCGTGCGCCTGTC
>JAYNNS010000023.1:15542-16362 GCA_038112835.1 Curvibacter sp.
ATCTGCTGCAGCGCGGCGTGCGTGGCCTGCAGGCGCAGCGCCTGGGGGAGGGCGCGGGCCTGGGCCTGGCCATCGTGGGCAAATTCGCCGAGGTCATGGACGCGCGCTTCGAGCTCGGCGAAGCCCCGGGTGGCCGCGGCCTGCGCGCCAGCGTGACCCTGCGCCCCGCGCCGCCCTGAAGCGGCCTCAGAAGCGCGTGCCGAAGGCCAGGCGCCACATGTCCTGCGGCGTGAAGTTCACCTGCGGGTCGTAGCTCAGCCGCACGAACCAGCGCGGCCAGTCGTAGGCCACCGAGAGGCCGGCCCGCTCGATCGGCCGGCCCTCGACCAGGCCGCGCTTGAGCAGCAGGTCCACCGTCACGCGGTGCGCGTCGGCCAGCGGCGTGCGCCAGACCAGGTGCAGGTGCTGCTGGTCCGGGTTCTCGCGGTTGTCGCGCACATAGACGAAGCCGAGTGCCGCGCCTTCGACCCAGCGGTAGCCGCCGCTCAGGCTCCAGGCGTCGTTGGGGTCGAAGTTCAGGTTCACGGCCTGGCGCAGATTGGTGCGGCCCAGGCCCGCGCCCACATACCAGCGCTCGCCGGTCTCCACCCCCAGGCTGCCGTTCCAGGCCCCGCCACTGGCCACCTGCAGCGAGGGCAGCAGACGCCAGGCGCCCAGGGCTTGCACGCGGTCCCAGCCCAGGCGGTGCTGGCGCAGCCGGGGCTCGTCGACCGCGTAATGGCCGTACCAGACATTGCCCAGCCCGGAGCTGTGGCGCAGGTTGAGGTCGCTGGCCGTGCTGGCGGGCAGGTCGCCGCCGTTGGCCTGGTACAGGCCCAGT
>JAYNNS010000024.1:0-6393 GCA_038112835.1 Curvibacter sp.
GGCCCAGGCCGCGTGCTCGCGCAGCAGCGCGCTGCCCTGCTCCAGCTGGCGCTGCAGTGCCCCCACTATCGCAGGGTCGTCGGCAAGACGCAAGGCATTGCCCAGGGCCACCACGATGTTGCGCTGCCAGCGCTCGTGGCCGATGCGCCGGATCGCGCTGCCTTCCATGCGCTGCAGGAACTCGGCCTCGCTCCAGGCCAGCAGGGCCAGCAGGGCCCCGCCGCTGCGCGCCGCGTGCGGCGCAAAGTCCGGCAGCGGGCTGCGCTGCGCGTACTTGTTCCAGGGGCAGACCAGCTGGCAGTCATCGCAGCCGTAGATGCGGTTGCCCATGAGCGGCCGCAGCTCCACCGGAATGGCGCCCGGGTGCTCGATGGTCAGGTAGGAGATGCAGCGCCGCGCGTCGAGCAAGCCCGGCCCCAGGATGGCCTGCGTGGGGCAGATCTCGATGCAGGCGCTGCAGCTGCCGCAGTGCGGGCTGGCGGGTTCGCTCACCGGCAGGGCGAGGTCCACATAGATCTCGCCGAGGAAGAACATGGAGCCGGCCTCGCGGTTGAGGACCAGGGTGTGCTTGCCGCGCCAGCCCTGACCGCTGCGCGCGGCCAGTTCGGCCTCGAGCACCGGGGCCGAGTCGGTGAAGACGCGGTGCCCGAAAGGGCCGATCTGCGCCGCCATGCGATCGGCCAGCTGCTGCAGGCGCGCGCGCAGGACCTTGTGGTAGTCCCGCCCGCGGGCGTAGAGCGAGACCACGCCCTCGCGCGGACGCTGCAGGCGCTCGAACTCGATGGCCTGCCAGCCCTCGGGGGTGGTCTGCGGCAGGTAGTCCATGCGGGCCGTGATCACGCTCACCGTGCCCGGCACCAGTTCGGCCGGGCGGGCCCGCTTCATGCCGTGGGCGGCCATATAGGCCATCTCACCGTGGAAACCACGCGACAACCAGTCCTTCAATCCCGCTTCGGCCGAGGACAAATCGACACCCGAGACGCCGATTTGGGAAAATCCGAGTTCACGGGCCCAGGCCCGTACTTGGGACAAGAATTGACTGCTGCTGAACGCCACGCACCCATTGTAGAAACCCGCGTCCTGCGCGACGAAGCCGCCACGCAGGCCCTGGCCGATGCGCTGTCCCTGCAACCCGCCCTGCGCAACGCCTGCATCGAGCTGCACGGCAACCTGGGCGCCGGCAAGACCACCTTCGTGCGCCACCTGCTGCGCGCGCTCGGCGTGCAAGGCCGCATCAAGAGCCCCACCTACGCCGTGGTCGAGCCGCACGAGGCGCCGGGCCTGCACATCTGGCATTTCGACTTCTACCGCTTCAGCGACCCGCGCGAGTGGGAAGACGCCGGCCTGCGCGACCTCTACGCCAGCCCCGGCCTCAAGCTGGCCGAGTGGCCCGAGAAGGCCGCCGGCCTGCTGCCCGTGGCCGACCTCTCGCTCACGCTGGACGTGCGCCCCGACGACAGCCGCCGGGCCACGCTGGAGGCCCGCACCGCCACGGGCGCCGCGCTGCTGCGCGGCCTGCCGGAGTTCGCCCCATGATCCAGCGGCGTGAGCTGCTGCAGGCCGGCACCCTGGTGCTGCTGCTGGGCCGCGCGCAGATCGCGCGCGGCGCGGCCATCGTGGCCGTGCGCGTCTGGCCGGCCGAGGACTACACGCGCGTGACGCTGGAATCGGACACCGCGCTCAAAGCCCGCCAGACCTTCATCGGCCAGCCGCCGCGTCTGGCGGTGGACATCGAGGGCATCGAACTCAATCCCGCGCTGCGCGAGCTGGTGGCCAAGGTCCTGCCCGAGGACCCCAACATCGCCGGCATCCGCGTAGGCCAGTACGCGCCCGGCGTGGTGCGCCTGGTGATCGACCTGAAGCAGCCCATCAAGCCCCAGGTCTTCACGCTCAAGCCCATCGAGCCCTACCAGCACCGCCTGGTCTTCGACCTCTACCCCACCACTCCACCCGATCCCCTGGCCGCGCTGATCGCCGAACGCCTGGGCCAGCAGGCCCCGCCGCCGGCCACCGCCCCGGCGCCGCCGCCTGCGGCAGACCTGGACCCGCTGGGCGAGCTCATCGCCCGCCATGCCGAGCGCCCTGCGCCCCGGCCCGCGACGGGCGGCCACGGCAAGACCGACCGCCTCATCATCATCGCGCTCGACCCGGGCCACGGCGGCGAGGACCCGGGCGCCATCGGCCGCAACGGCACGCGGGAAAAAGACGTGGTGCTGCGCATCGCGCGCCGCCTGCGCGACCGCATCAACGCCAGCAGCGTCAACGGCAACCCCATGCGCGCCTACCTGACGCGTGACGGCGACTTCTTCGTCCCACTGCACATGCGGGTGCAGAAGGCGCGCCAGGTGCAGGCCGACCTCTTCGTGAGCATCCACGCCGACGCCTTCTACACCCCGCGCCCGCAGGGCGCCAGCGTGTTCGCGCTCAGCCACGGCGGCGCCTCCTCCAGCGCCGCGCGCTGGATGGCGGCCCAGGAGAACAAGGCCGACCTGATCGGCGGCGTCAACGTGCAGTCCAAGGACGCGCAGGTGGCGCGCGCCCTGCTCGACATGAGCACCAGCGCCCAGATCAAGGACAGCCTGCAGCTGGGCAGCACCCTGCTGCAGGAAATCGGCCGCGTGGGCAAGCTGCACAAGCCACGCGTGGAGCAGGCTGGCTTTGCCGTGCTCAAGGCGCCGGACATCCCCAGCGTGCTGGTGGAGGCGGCCTTCATCAGCAACCCCGAGGAAGAGGCCAAGCTCAACAGCGAGCGCTACCAGGAGCAGCTGGCCGACGCGCTGATGCGCGGCATCGAGGGCTATTTCGCCAAGAACCCGCCGCTGGCGCGCAGCCGCAGCCTCTGAAGCGCTCCCGCGCGAGGAACACACCCCCATGGACTGGGTCATCCACTACCGCACCCTGCACCACCTGCACATGGGCCTGGCCCTCACGAGCGGCACCCTGTTCGCGCTGCGCGGCGCGGCCCTGCTCGCGCGCCAGCGCTGGGCCCAGCACGTGGCGCTGCGCCGCCTGAGCATGGTCATCGACACCGGCCTGCTGATCACCGCGCTGCGCCTGCTCTGGGAATTGCGCCTGAACCCGCTGGAGCTGCCCTGGCTGCAGGCCAAGCTGGCCGTGCTGCCGCTGTACATCGTGCTGGGCATGTGCGCGTTCAAGTACGCGCGCCAGCAGGAACTGCGCGCGCTGTGCTATTTCGCCGCGCTAGCCTGCTTCGGCTTCATCGTCTCGGTGGCGCTGACACGCTCGCCCTGGGGCGTGTTCGGCGCCTTCTGAGCGGGCGGCACGTCAGGCCGCCGCCGGCAGCACATCCGGCGCCAGCAGGGCGCGGATCTCGTCCTCGTTGAGCGTCTCGCGCGCCAGCAGCTGCTCGGCGCCGCGCTCGAGCACGGCGCGCCGCTGCGTCAGGATGGCCGTGGCGCGCCGGAAAGCGTCTTCCGCCAGCGCGCGCACGGCGCAGTCGATCTCGCGCGCGGTCTCCGGCGCATAGCGGCGGACACCGGCATCGAAACCCTCGGGCAGCGGGCCCAGGAAGGGCGACGGCGCCTGCTCGTAGGCCACCTGGCCCAGCGTGGCGTCCATGCCGAAGCGCATGACCATGCTGCGCGCGATGTCGGTGGCCTTGGCCAGGTCGTCGGCCGCACCGGTGGAGACCTCGCCGATCAACAGGAGCTCTGCCGCCCGGCCAGCCAGCAGCATGGCCATCTTGTGCTCCAGCTCCTGCCGGGTCATGAGGAAGCGGTCTTCGGTGGGCCGCTGGATGGTGTAGCCCAGGGCGCCGATGCCGCGCGGAATGATGGAGACCTTGTGCACCGTGTCCAGCCCGGGCAGGGACAGGGCCACCAGGGCGTGGCCCATCTCGTGCACGGCGATGACGCGGCGCTCCTGCGGGTTGAGGATGCGGTTGCGTTTTTCCAGGCCGGCCACGATGCGCTCGATCGCGGCGGTGAAGTCGGCCGGCGTCACCTCGTGCGCATCGCGGCGCGTGGCCAGCAGCGCGGCCTCGTTGACCAGATTGGCCAGGTCCGCGCCGGTGAAGCCGGGGGTGAGCGCGGCGATCTGCTCCAGGTCCAGCCCCGCGGCCAGCTTGATGCGCCGGATATGCACCTGCAGGATCTGCATCCGGCCCACCTTGTCGGGCCGGTCGACCAGCACCTGGCGGTCGAAGCGGCCGGCGCGCAGCAGCGCCGGGTCGAGGATCTCGGGGCGGTTGGTGGCGGCCAGCAGGACCAGGCCGGTGCGCGGGTCGAAGCCGTCGAGCTCGGCCAGCAGCTGGTTGAGCGTCTGCTCCTTCTCGTCGTGCCCGCCCAGGTTCCAGGCGCTGCGCGCGCGGCCCAGGGCGTCGAGCTCGTCGATGAAGATGATGGCCGGCGCATGCTGGCGCGCCTGCTCGAACAGGTCGCGCACGCGCGCCGCACCCACGCCGACGAACATCTCCACGAACTCCGAGCCGTTGATGGAGAAGAAGGGCACGCCGGCCTGCCCCGCCACGGCGCGCGCCAGCAGCGTCTTGCCGGTACCCGGCGGCCCCACCAGCAGGATGCCCTTGGGGATGCGGGCGCCGAGACGGCTGTGCGACCGGGGATCTTTCAGGAAATCGACGATCTCCTCCAGCTCGGCCTTGGCCTCGTCCACGCCGGCCACGTCGTCGAAGGTCACCCGCGTGTCACTCTCCACATAGACCTTGGCGCGGCTCTTGCCGATGGACAGCAGGCCGTCACCCAGCCCGCCCTTGCTCACCATCTTGCGGATGGCGAACATCCAGATGCCGAAGAAGACCAGCGCCGGCGCCACCCAGGAAAACAGGTCGCGCAGGAAGGTGCTCTGCACCACGCCGGTGAAGCGCACGCCGTACTCGGAGAGGTCGCGCGCCAGCGCCAGCTCCACCCGGGTGGTGGAAAAGCGCGTGCGCCCATCGGCCAGCGGCTGGTTCAGCGTGCCTTCGATGTGGCCCGGATAGACCGCCAGCTCCTTGATGTTGCGCTTTTCCAGTTCGTGCAGGAATTCACTGTAGGGCAGCGGCTCGACCTGCTGCCACTGCTGCACATAGCTGTGCAGCACCATCACGCCCAGCAGGGCCAGGACGACATACCAGATGTTCCATTGCGTGCCCTTGTCCACCCGCTCACTCCCCGTCCAGATGCGGCGGGGACAGGCCCTCGGCGGGCTCGCCGGTCTCGGGGTCGATCCAGTCGGCGATGCCCAGCTCGCTCTCGGCTTCCTGCAGGCTCTCACCGGGCTCGGGTGCCTCCAGGTCGGCCGCCGCCTCCATGTCGGCCTGGGCCTCCTGGAAGCTATCGTAGGGGCCGAACTCGGGCCCGCCGTCGGACAAGCTCCAGTAGTAGCCACCGGGGCGCTTGAGCACCTGGCCCACCAGCACCTCGCCGGCCTCGGGCACCGCCTTCATGCTGGCGGTCTCGCGCGGTGGCGCGGCGGGGGAACTGACGGCAGCTTTCTTGCGTGGCATCTCGGACCTTCCTGCACTCTGGGGGCCGGCATCGTGATGGCCGGCTCGCACACATCCCTGGGGTTCGACCGCATGCGGCGCACCACGGTCATCAAGCCGCCTCTATGATGCACGCAGCCCGCCGCCGCCGGCAAGCTGGTGATTCATCCACCCCACAGGTGCGCGTGGTGGCTATTCGGCCGCCGCCTGGCGCAGCGCGGCGCGCCGGGCCTTCCAGGCGCCGAAGATCACGATCAGGCCGGGCACCAGGATCAGGCCCCAGATGATCTTGTCCAGGTTGGCCTTGACCCAGGGCAGGCTGCCGAGGAAGTAACCCGCCGTGCAGATGCCCAGCACCCAGATGAAGGCGCCCACGATGTTGTAGAGCGTGAACTTGACGCGGCTCATCTCCGCCACGCCGGCCACGAAGGGCACGAAGGTACGCAGGAAGGGCATGAAGCGCGCGAGGATGATGGTGATGCCGCCGTAAGTCTCGTAGAAATCGTGGGCGCGCTCGAAGGCGCGCTTATTGAAGAAACGCGAGTCCTCCCACTGGAAGACCTTGGGGCCGAAATAGCGCCCGATGCTGTAGTTGCACTGGTCACCCAGGATGGCCGCGGCCAGCAGCACCGTCACCGCCACGGGATAGCTCATCATGCCGGCGCCGGCCAGCGCCCCCACCACGAAAAGCAGCGAGTCTCCGGGCAGGAAAGGCATGACCACCACCCCAGTCTCGACGAAGACGATGAGGAAAAGCAGCGCATAGACCCAGGTACCGTAGTTGCGGACGAAGGTCTCCAGGTGTTGATCGACGTGGAGGATGAAGTCGATCAGAAAGGTGATGATTTCCATGGGGCGTGATTATCCCTGCCCATGGAAAACGCCACCCGCTGGTGGCGTGGGGACTTTCACGCGAGGTGACGCTCACTTGATGAAGCGCACCTACGCGT
>JAYNNS010000024.1:6403-12564 GCA_038112835.1 Curvibacter sp.
CGTGATTCACCCTGCCCATCAAAACCGCCACCCGGTGGTGGCGTGGGGACTTTCACGCGGACGCGCGGTTCACTTGATGAAGCGCACCTGGGCATTGATGCGCTCCAGGATGGGTTTCTTCTTCGCGTTGAAGACCGCCTTGTTCTCCTCGATCAGGTTCCTGCCCCGGGTGTCGATGGAGATGATCAGCGGCCCGAACTCGCGCACGCGGTTGACCCACAGGGTCTCGGGCATGCCCAGGTCCTTCCACTCGGCCGCCTCGATCTTCTCCACCTGGGTCGCGGCCAGCACGGCGCAGCCACCGGGGAAGATGGCAGGTACGGCCTTGTTCTGGGCGCAGCCCTCCTGGGTCTCGGGCCCCATGCCGCCCTTGCCCACGATGAGCTTGACACCGGTCTGGCGAATGAACTCCTTCTCGAACTTCTCCATGCGCATGCTCGTGGTGGGACCGATGGAGACCATCTCGTACTCGCCGTTCTCCTTCTCGCGCACGATGGGGCCGGCGTGGAAGATGGCGCCGCCCCTGAGGTCCACGGGCAGCTCGCGACCCAGCTCGATCAGGCGGCGGTGCGCCACGTCGCGGCGGGTCAACAACATGAGCGTGTACAACCATGCAGCGCATGGGTTGGTCCGCGCAGAACGTGGCGCGGGCCCGGCTGGGCCTGGACCTGCTGGCCGGGGCCACGGCCTGGGCACGTGTGGAAGCCAACCAGCACTACCCCTCGGACATGCTGGTCGGGCTGGGCCTGGGCCACTTCCTGGGCAGCTTCTTCACCCACGCCTTCCTGGGTCCGGCGCGCGCCCAGACCCTGCAGCTGACGCTGCTGCCGGGGCGCGAGCGCTTCGCACTGCAGCTGCAGCTGGGCTTCTGAGCGGCACCTACAATGTCCGCGTGAACGCCGCCCTCTCCCCCGCCCCGCGCCGCCCCATCCGTGAACTGCCCGACGAGCTGATCAGCCAGATCGCCGCGGGCGAAGTCGTGGAACGCCCGGCCTCGGTGGTGCGCGAGCTGGTGGACAACGCGCTCGACGCAGGTGCGACGCAGATCACCGTGCGTCTGCTCGCCGGCGGCGTGCGCCTGATCTCGGTGGAGGACAACGGCGGCGGCATCCCGCGCGAGGAGCTGCCGATCGCCCTCAAGCGCCACGCCACCAGCAAGATCGCCAGCCTGCAGGAGCTCGAGTCCGTGGGCACCATGGGGTTTCGCGGCGAGGCGCTGGCCGCCATCAATTCGATCGCGGACATGGCCATCCATTCGCGCACGATCGAGCAGTCCGGTGCCTTCCTGCTGGACGGCCGCACGGGCGAGATCCGGCCCGTGGCGCGCAGTACGGGCACCACGGTCGAGGTCAAGGAGCTGTTCTTCAGCACGCCGGCGCGGCGCAAATTCCTCAAGACCGACGCCACCGAACTGGCCCATTGCATCGAGTCCGTGCGCCGCCACGCCCTGGCACGCCCCGACGTGGGCTTTGCCATCTGGCACGAGGGCAAGCTGGTCGAGCAGTGGCGCGCGTGCAGCGGACCCGAGGCCCTGCAGCAGCGCCTGGCCGATGTGCTGGGGGAAGACTTCATCGCCGAATCCGTGGCCGTGGATTTCCAGACCGCCGCCGCGCCCGGCGCCTTCCATGGCGTGCGCGTCTGGGGCCGCGCCGGCATCCCCGACGCCGCGCGCAGCCGCGCCGACCACCAGTTCTGCTACGTCAACGGCCGCTATGTGCGCGACAAGGTGCTCACGCACGCCGCGCGCAGCGCCTACGAGGACGTGCTGCACGGCCACCGGCAGCCGGTCTATGCGCTCTACCTCGAGATCGACCCGGCGCGCGTGGACGTCAACGTGCACCCGACCAAGATCGAGGTGCGTTTCCGCGACAGCCGCGAGGTGCACCAGGCCGTGCGCCACGCGGTGGAAAACGCGCTGGCCGCGCCGCGCGCCCAGGCCGTGGCCGAAGGCACGGCCCAGCCCGTCGCCGCCAGCCTGAGCCAGATCGCCCAGCCGCTGGCCCAGCCCGCATCAGCCGCCTGGACCCCGCCCGCTATCAATTTCAGAGCAAACGAGACGCCAGGGCGTGGCCACGAGGTGCAGGATCTCGCCGCACTGTGGCAACCCGCAGCGGCGACGACGACGGTTGCGTCTGCCCCCTGGACTGTTCGTGAACCCTCACCCGTGGCCTCACCAGCGGCTGAAGAGAGCGATGGCTGGCCCCTGGGCCGCGCCCTGGCGCAATTGCAGGGTGTCTACATCCTGGCCGAAAACGCCCAGGGCCTGGTCGTGGTGGACATGCACGCCGCGCACGAACGCATCGTCTACGAGCGGCTCAAGCAGCAGCTCGACCTGCAGCAGATCACCAGCCAGCCCCTGCTGATCCCGACCAGCTTCGCCGCCACCCCGCAGGAAGTGGCGACGGCCGAGGCCCATGCGGACACGCTGGCCACCCTGGGCCTGGAGATCAGCCCGCTCTCGCCCAGGACCCTGGCCGTGCGGGCCGTGCCCGCCACCCTGGCCCAGGGCGACGCCGTGGAGCTGGCGCGCAGCGTGCTGGCCGAGCTGGCCCAGCACGAAGGCAGTACCGTGATCGAGCGCGCCCGCAACGAGCTGCTAGGCACCATGGCCTGCCACGGCGCGGTGCGCGCCAATCGCAAGCTGACCCTCGAAGAGATGAACGCGCTGCTGCGCGACATGGAGCGCACCGAGCGTTCCGACCAGTGCAACCACGGCCGTCCCACCTGGCGCCAGGTCACGCTCAAGGACCTGGACGCGCTGTTTTTGCGCGGGCGCTGAGACCCCGGCCTAGAGCCGGATCCGCGCCGCGTACTCTCTCAGCTTCTCCAGCCCCGGCTCCTGGCGCGGCCAGGCCAGCTCGGCGCCGTCGCCCACGTAACGCGGCAGCACGTGGATGTGCACATGGGGCACGGTCTGCCAGCCCGCCGGCTTGTTGGTCTGCAACAGTGTCATGCCTTCGGGTTCAAAAGCCGCCTGCACCGCCTTGGCCACGCGCGTGGCGATGGCGAACAGATGGGCCGCCTCGACCTCCTCCAGCTCCATCACGGTCTCGACCTGGCGTTTCGTGGCCACCAGCACATGGCCGGGATTGACCTGGCCCGCGTCCATGAAGGCGATGACCTGCGCGTCCTCGTAGACGATGACGGCCGGAATCTCGCGGCGGACGATGCGGGTGAAGACGCTGTCGGGCATGGGAATCTCCAAGGGGGTGCACGACGGTGGGGCCATGCGGCAGGCAGCCTGAACTTTTCAGGCCATGGGCGCATCATAGGGGTCCATGAAACGCTGGTTCCTGCTCCTGCTGGCCCTGCTGGCCGCCTTCGGCCTGGTCACGGGCTGCGCCACCCTCGACGAAAAACAGCGCGGCTGGATCTTCCAGCCCTCGGACCGCAGCTGGTGGCGCGGTGAGCAGGCCGCCGAAGGCATGCAGGAGGTCTGGATTCCCTTCACCTCGCAGGAGACCGGCCAGCCGGTCCGGCTGCACGGCCTGTGGCTGGCGCATCCGGACTTCGCGCACCGCCCCGACGCGCCCGTGCTGCTCTACCTGCATGGCGCGCGCTACAACGTCGTGGGCTCGGCCTTCCGCGCCCGGCGCATGCAGGAGCTGGGCTTTTCGGTGCTGGCCATCGACTACCGCGGCTTCGGCAAGACCTCGGCCGAGCTGCCCTCGGAAGCCATGGCCTACGAGGACGCGCGCGCCGCCTGGGCCTGGCTGGCACAGCAATACCCGCAACGCCCGCGCTACATCTTCGGCCATTCGCTGGGCGGCGCCATCGCCATCGACCTGGCAGCCCGGGTGGACGACGAGCGCGGCACCCTGGTCGAGGGCACCTTCACGTCCATCCCCGACGTGGTCAGCAACTTCAGGTGGGGCTGGCTGCCCGTGGGCCCGCTGATCACCCAGCGCTTCGAGGCCGTCAAGCGCGTGGACCGCGTGGGCTCGCCCCTGCTCGTGGTGCACGGCAGCGAAGACCGACTGATTCCGCCCGAACTCGGCCGCAGGCTCTTTGATGCCGCCACCGGCCGCAAGGCCTTCGTGCTGGTCGAAGGGGGCTCGCACCACAACACGAATTCGGTGGGCCAGCCGCAGTACCGGGTGGCCCTCAACGAGCTCTTCGGCCTGCGTTGATCTGGTAGTCTCGGGGCGATGTCCGCCCCCGCTCCCGCTGCGACCGTCAGCGCCATGTCCCCCGCACGGATCGTGCTCTTCCTGTCCCTGCTGCTGGGCCTGCAGCCGATCACCACCGACCTCTACCTGCCCGCCCTGCCCGCGCTGACCGCGGGCTTCGGCGCCACGCTGCCCCCGGCCCAGCTCACGCTCACGGCCCTGCTGCTGGCCTTCGGCCTGGCCCAGCTGGTCTGCGGCCCCATCTCCGACCGCTGGGGCCGCCGGCCCGTGCTGCTCTGGGGCCTGGGCATCTATGTGCTGGCCTCGGTGGCCAGCACGCTGGCGCCCAGCATGGAACTCCTGATCGCGGCGCGGGCGCTGCAGGGCGCGGCCATGGGCGCGGCCGTGATGTGCGCGCGCGCCATCGTGCGCGATCTCTACCGCCCCGTCGAGGGCGCGCGCGTCATGTCCAAGGGCCTCACGGGCCTGGGCGTGATCGCGGGCCTGAGCGGGCCGCTGGGCGGCCTGCTGACCGATGTGGCCGGCTGGCGCGTGGCCCTGCTCACCCTGGCCATCTTCGGCGCGGCCACGCTGGCGCTCATCGCCTGGCGCTTCGAGGAGACCGTGCCCCGCAAGAACCCGCTGGCCCTGCAGCCGGCCACGCTGCTGGCCACCTGGCGCCGCATCCTGGGCCATCGCACCTTCTGGGCCTGGTCGGCGCTCTCGGGGGCGTCCTACGGCGGTCTGTTCACGGTGCTGGCCACCTCGCCTTTCGTCTTCATCGAGCTGCTGGGCATCTCGCGCTGGGCCTACGGCCTGATCATGGCCTCGGTGTCCTTCACCTATCTGCTGGGCACCGTGCTCTGCCGCTGGCTGCTGCCGCGCTACGGCATGCAGCGCACCGTGGCGCTGGCCGCGCGCTTCACGCTCACGGGCGGCACGCTCATGGGCCTGTTCGGCCTGCTGGGCTGGCACAACGGCTGGACCATCATGGGCCCCTTCTACCTCTTCATGCTGGCGCACGGCGTGCACCAGCCCTGCAGCCAGAGCGGCGCCGTGGGGCCCTTCCCGCAGGCCGCGGGCGCGGCCTCGGCGCTCAATGGCTTCGGCATGGCCCTGGTGTCCTTCCTCATGGGCAGCGTGCTCGGCGTCATCATGGACGGCAGCGCCCGTCCCCTGATCTACGGCGTGTGGTTCTGGAGCGCGCTGATCGCGCTGGCCGCCTGGACCGTGGTGCAGAAACATGGCCACCCCGAGCACTGAGTTCCCGCCCTGCCTGGCCCTGGCCGGCCCCACGGCCAGCGGCAAGACGGCCGCGGCCCTGGCCATCGCCAGCGTGCTGCCGGTGGAGATCATCAGCGTGGACTCGGCCCTGGTCTACCGCGGGATGGACGTGGGCACGGCCAAGCCCAGCGCGCAGGAGCGGGCCGCCGTGCCCCACCACCTGATCGACATCCGCGACCCGTTGCAGGCCTACAGCGCGGCCGAGTTCGTGCGCGACGCCACACGGCTGGCGCAGGACATCCACGCGCGCGGCCGGCACCCCTTGCTGGTGGGCGGCACCATGCTCTACTTCAAGGCCCTGTTCGACGGCCTCGACGACCTGCCGCCGGCCGATGCCGGCGTACGCGAACAGATCGAAGCCGAGGCCCGGGCGCAAGGCTGGCCGGCGCTGCACGCCGAGCTGCAGCGCGTGGACCCGGCCACCGCCGCGCGCCTGCCCCCGGGTGACAGCCAGCGCATCCAGCGCGCGCTCGAGGTCTTCCGGCTCACAGGCCGCCCCCTCTCGTCCTTCCACACGCGCGGCGACCAGGCTCAGCCCTCGGCGGCCATGCAAGCCACCACGCTGATCTCGCTGGAGCCGCAGGACCGCGCCTGGTTGCACGCGCGCATCGCGCAGCGCTTCGACGCCATGCTGGCGGCCGGCCTGCTGGACGAGGTCTGGTACGTGGAAGCCGAAGACGAGCCGCTGCGCCAGCAGCGCCTGCTGGCACGCCACGTCGAGTTTGGCCGCAGCCCCGACCAGGCCCGCGACTGGGTGGCCGCCACCGA
>JAYNNS010000024.1:12574-16180 GCA_038112835.1 Curvibacter sp.
ATGCTGGCGGCCGGCCTGCTGGACGAGGTGCGGCGCCTGCGCGCGCGCGGCGACCTGCACGCCGAGCTGCCCTCGATGCGCTGCGTGGGCTACCGCCAGGCCTGGGAGGCACTGGACGGCGTCTTTCCGATGGACGCGCTGCGCGAGCGCGGCATCGCCGCCACGCGCCAGCTCGCCAAGCGCCAGATCACCTGGCTGCGCAGCATGCCGCAGCGCCATGTGGTGGCCTGCGACGCAGCGGACGCGCTGGGCCAGGTGCTGCAGCGCGCACGCGACTGGGCCGCGGCCCCGCCCATTCGTTAACATGGCCCCGGCATCCGGAGCCGGACCCCGGACCCCGGACCCCGGACCCAGAAGGGAGCACGACCATGCACATGAACCGACGCCTGCTGCTCGGCGCCAGCGGCGCCCTCGCCCTGTCGGCCTGCAGCACGCAGCAGGCGGTCCAGGTGGCGCTGTCCAGGAACCCGGAGACCGCGATCCGGAACATGGCCCAGAACCGGGTCACCGCCTACACCTACAACCCGCAACTGGCCCTGGCCGACCTGCGCCGCATCAAGGCCGAGTACGACCGGCTCATGGGCAAGCTGCAGAAGGAAAGCGGCGAGCAATGGGGCCCGCGCGAGGCGCGCACCCTGCCCAGCCGCACGCGCTACGTCAAGTACACCGAGAACTACCGCAACCGCGTGGTGGTGGACTACGACACGGGCACCATCCTGATCGAGCACCTGGAGGACGAACAGGTGAGGGACAAGCTGCGCAAGGCCACGGTGGTGGCCCTGCTCACGCCGGACGATCCGGGCGCCGTGGACCTGTTCTCGGACAAGGAGATCACGCTCACCGGCCAGCCCTATCTGCAGGAGCTGGTGGTGGACCAGGACCATGCCGTCATCAGGACGCGCGAGGATGTGGAACGCTACGCCGCCTGGCTGGTGGACCACCGCCTGCAGCAGCGCCGCATCGACGTGCAGGGCAAGGCCAGGACCGTGCACTACGTGCAGCTCGGCATGGTCAACACCTACATCGACAAGCGCGCGCTGCAATACGCCCCGCTGGTGCGCGAGAACGCCGAGAAGACCGGCGTGAGCCGCGCACTGATCTACACCATCATCCGCATCGAGAGCGCCTTCAATCCCTATGCCGTCTCCAGCGCCCCGGCCTATGGCCTGATGCAGCTGGTGCCCACCAGCGGCGGGCGCGAGGCCTACCGCAAGGCGCGCGGCGAGGACGTGATCCCGAGCAAGGAGTTTCTCTTTGCGCCGCAGAACAACATCGAGTTCGGCAGCGCCTACCTGGGCGTGCTGCTCTACGACAGCCCGCTGCGCGAGATCCGCGACCCGCTCGCGCGCGAGTACTGCGCCATCGCGGCCTACAACACGGGCCCGAGCAATGTCTACCGCGCCTTCAGCGCCAAGAGCGGGCGGGCCCGCCAGGACGAGGCGCTGGCCGCCGTCAACGCCATGCGCGCGGACGAGGTCTACACCGCGCTGCGCGGCAAGCTGCCGTATGCCGAGACGCGTGGCTACATCGCCAACGCGGTGCAGACCAAGAAGCGCTACGCGATGATGTAGCGCCTTACTCGATGCGCAGCTT
Organism: Curvibacter sp.; assembly: GCA_038112835.1. Taxonomy (GTDB): domain Bacteria; phylum Pseudomonadota; class Gammaproteobacteria; order Burkholderiales; family Burkholderiaceae_C; genus Hylemonella. The sequence goes on from JAYNNS010000024.1 coordinate 14,168, forward strand.
CTGCCCGCTGCCGCCCTGCTTTTTGGGCAGCGTGAGTGTGAGCACACCGTTGTCGTACTTGGCGCGGGCCTGGGCCGAGTCCACATCCTGCGGCAGGGCGATGCTGCGCGCGACCGAGCCGTAGTAGCGCTCGCTGCGCAGGACCTTGTCGCCCTGCTTCTGCACGTCCTCCTGCTTGACCTCGGCGCTCACGGTCACCAGCCCGCCTTCGACGGCGACGTGGATGTCCTCCTTCTTCACGCCCGGGATCTCGGCCGAGACCGTGTAGGTGCTGCCGTTCTCCTTGACGTCGATCTTGATCGAGCCCGGACCGGGCAGGGGCTCGCCATGCAGGGGCTTGATGTAGAAGCCGGGCGAGGACAGGTCGCGGAAGAAATCGTCGAACAGGCTGCTGCGCGGGATCAGGGAACTCATGGTGACCTCCTTCTTTGCCGGCCGCGCACCCTGCGCGGCCCTGCAAAAAATATAGGTACCGGCCCGCGGCTTCTCAAGCAGGCCGCGCAGCGCCGTTGACGCAGATCAAAGGCGCGCCGGGCTCAGGCGGCTTGTGCCTCGCCCTGCCAGCGCGGGTAGTCGGTGTAGCCGGCCGGGCCCTCGGTGTAGAAGGTCCTGGGGTCCGCGGCGTTCAGCGGTGCACCGATGCGTAGGCGCTCGGGCAGGTCCGGGTTGGCCAGGAAGGGCACGCCGAAAGCCACGGCGTCGAGCTGGCCGCCAGCCACCGCCCGCGCGGCCTCCTCGCCGCTGTAGCCCATGTTGCCGATGAGCACGCCCCGGTAGGCTGCGCGCGCCGGCGTCATCACATCGCCGGTCTGCAGGCCCTTGAAGTCACCGCGCATCAGGTGCAGGTAGGCGAGATCGAAGCGGTTCAGTTCACCGGCCAGCCAGGCGGTCAGGCCCACCGGATCGCTGTCCTTCATGCTGTTGAAGCTGTTGAGCGGCGACAGGCGCAGGCCCACGCGCTCGCTGCCCCAGACGGCGCAGGTGGCGTCCAGCACCTCGAACAGCAGGCGCGCGCGGTGCTCGCGGGGGCCGCCGTAGGGGCCGCTGCGCTGGTTGGCACCATCGCGCAGGAACTCGTCGAGCAGGTAGCCGTTGGCGCCGTGCACCTCCACCCCGTCGAAGCCCGCGGCCTTGGCGTTCTCGGCGGCCTTTTTGAAGCCGGCCACGATGCCGGGCAGCTCGTCGTCGCGCAGGGCACGCGGCTCGGCATAGGCGACCTTGCCCCGGGGCGTGTGCACCATGTCGCTGGTGATGGCGCTGGCGCTCGGCGCCACGGGCTGGGCGCCCCCGTTGAGGTCCGGGTGGCAGGCGCGGCCCCCGTGCCAGAGCTGCAGGAAGATGCGACCGCCGGCCGCGTGCACCGCCTCCGTCACCAGGCGCCAGCCCTCGACCTGGGCCTGGGAATGGATGCCCGGCTCCTTCCAGAAGGCCGAGTGGCCTTCCATGGCCATGGTGGCCTCGGCGATCAGCAGGCCGGCGCTGGCGCGCTGGGCATAGTGCTCGGCCATCAGGGCGTTGGGCAGGTGCGCCTCACCGGCGCGGGCGCGCGTCAGCGGGGCCATGAAGACACGGTTGGGCACGCTCAGCGCGCCCACTTGCAGCGGGGTGAACAGGGTGGTCATGGAAACAGCGGGAAGAAAAGAAACAGAGCGCGGCATCTTGCCCCAGCGGGCCAGCCGCTGCAGGTGGCGCTACAGAACACGGAGCCGGCGTGCGGGTTCTGGCGCACGCGATGCCTGCTCGGGCGCCGACGGTGTATGCGCCACTTCCCAGGCCAGCATCGCGCTCTTGCGCTCGTCGCCCCAGCGGTAGTGGCCGCTTTCTCCGCTCTCGCGGATCACGCGGTGGCAGGGGATGAGGTAGGCGATGGTGTTGGCCGCCAGCGCGCTGCCCACGGCGCGCTGGGCCCGGGGCTGCCCCGCCAGCGTCGCCAGCTGGGTGTAGGACACGCGCCGCCCGGGCGGCAGGCGCAGCAGCGCCTCCCAGACCTTGAGCTGGAACGGAGTTCCGCGC
>JAYNNS010000025.1:0-15563 GCA_038112835.1 Curvibacter sp.
GACCAGTCCTGCGCGGGATCACCGTGGGCGCTGGACAGGATCCAGCCGGTGGCGATCAGCAGGGCGATCACGACCGGGGCCATGCCCTGCTTGAAGGCGCGCACGCCGCGCAGGTTGCGGTTCTCATGGCCCCAGCGGGCGGCGAAGTAGGTCAGCATGGAACTGGGCAGCATGACCCCGAGCATGGTGACCCCCACGCCCAGCAGGGCCAGGCCGTAGCCGCCGGCGTTGAGGCCCACGTTCCAGCCCATGAGGGCCACGAAGAGCACATTGGGGCCGGGCGCGGCCTGGGCGATGGCGATCGACGCGTTGAACTGCGGGTCGCTGAGCCAGGCCTGCCGGTCCACCAGGTAGCGGTGCATGTCGGGCGCGGTGGTGATGGCGCCGCCCACGGCCAGCAGCGAGAGCGAGGCGAAGTGCGTGAAGAGCTGCAGCCACTGGGCCCAGCCGAAATCGAGGACGGGATTCATGGCTTGAGTTTGCGATAGGCCGCGACGCAGGCCAGGGAACCCAGGCCCAGCAGCACATAGGCCAGGGGCCAGCGCAGCACGGCGATGGCGGTGAAGCACAGCAGGCCGAAGACGACGCAGGTGCCCAGGCCCAGGGCATTGCTGCGCAGCGCGGGGAAGAGCTTGAGGCCGACCGCGATGATCAGCCCCGCGGCCACGGCGCCCATGCCGCGCAGCGCGCCGGCCACGCCCGGGTGCCCGGCAAAGCGGGTGTAGAGCGCGGCGATCAGCAGCACGACCAGCAGCGGGGCCGTGAGGATGCCCAGCACCGCGGCCACGGCGCCGCGCAGGCCGAAGTGGCGGCTGCCCAGCATGATGGCGAGGTTGATGATGTTGGGCCCGGGCATGATCTGGGCCACGGAGCATTCCTCGACGAATTCCTCATTGCTCATCCAGCGCTTGCGCTCGACGAGTTCGCGCTGGGCCACGGCGAGCACGCCGCCGAAGCCCTGCAGGGCGAGGAAGGTGAAGGAAAGGAAGAGGTCGCCGGGGGAGCGCGGCAGGGCGGGGGCGGGATCGGCTTGCATGGCCGCCGATTATGGGGCCGGCCGGCTCTGCCTGCAGGCTCCGGCCTGGTTTCGCTGCCTCAGTTGCGGGCGTAGTTGAGCTGGTAGCTGGCCACACCCTCGAAGCCGTCCATCTGCTGGGCGAGTTCGGAGATGGGCACCATCTTCTGCCGGTTGCGCGCCACGGCCACGAAGCTCCACTGCTGGGCGCCTTCCTTGCAGTCGATGGCGATGGTGCCCGAGGCGATGTCATAGCCGCGCCCGGCCGCCATCTGGCGCATGGCGTGCTCGGTGGGGGCGAGGCCGGGCTTGAAGCACAGGCGCACGGCCACGGCCTGGCGCGAGGGCAGCCAGGCTTCAAGTCGCGAGATCCACATCATGGACAGGGCCGAGAGCCCGGCCAGGGCCATGGCCGCGACGTAGAAGCCCACGCCGACCAGGATGCCGATGACCGAGGCCGACCAGAGCGAGGCGGCCGTGGTCAGGCCGCTGATGGTGAAACCCTCGCGCATGATCACGCCGGCGCAGAGGAAGCCGATGCCGGTGACGATGCCCTGGATCACCCGGCTGGTGTCGGTGGCCGTGCCGAGCAGGAAGTTGCCACCGAACCAGGCCGAGGAATAGCCGCCGATGACGGTGAGCGCGGCCGAGGCCATGCAGACCAGGCCGTAGGTGCGCATGCCGGCCGCACGGCCGTGGTAGGCGCGTTCGTAGCCCACCAGCAGGCCCAGCAGCAGCGCCCCCAGCAGGTTGAAGAAGACCAGGATGTTGGTCTTGATCATGGGGGCCGTCCAGAAGGCGGCGAGGGTGTCGAAGGTGGGCATGGCGGGCTGGACAGTCTGAAAACGTCGGGCGAGGAATCATTCTGCGCCTGTGCCGTGGGGCTGCCAAGCGAGGGAGCCCCCGAAAGACCCGCTGGTATTGCCAAAAACGTACACTAGCGGGCTGTCTGCCGGGCCTCCCGGCCCTCCCCATGAACGCCCCTGTCGACGTCTCCTTCTTCCCGCGCGCGGCCAAGCCGCTGACCAGCTACCGCAAGTACTGGGCGGCGCGTTTCGGCACGGCGCCTTTCCTGCCCATGAGCCGTGGCGAGATGGAGCGGCTGGGCTGGGACAGCTGCGACGTCATCCTGGTCACGGGCGACGCCTATGTGGACCACCCGAGCTTCGGCATGGCCGTCATCGGGCGCGTGCTGGAGGCCCAGGGCTTCCGCGTGGGCATCATCGCCCAGCCCGACTGGCAGAGCGCCGAGCCCTTCCGCGCGCTGGGCAAGCCCAACCTCTTCTGGGGCGTGACCGCGGGCAACATGGATTCCATGATCAACCGCTACACGGCGGACCGCAAGATCCGCAGCGACGACGCCTACACCCCGGGCGACGTGGGCGGCAAGCGGCCGGATCGTGCGGCCATCGTCTACAGCCAGCGCTGCCGCGAGGCCTATCCGGACGTGCCCATCGTGCTCGGCGGCATCGAGGGTTCGCTGCGCCGGATCGCGCACTACGACTACTGGAGCGACAAGGTGCGTCGCTCCATCGTCGTGGACAGCAAGTGCGACCTGCTGCTCTACGGCAATGCCGAGCGCGCCCTGGTCGAGGTGGCGCACCGCATCGCGGCCCGGGTGCCGGTGCAGGAGATCACCGATGTGCGCGGCACGGCCTTCGTGCGGCGCAGCAGCCCCGAGGGCTGGTTCGAGATCGATTCCACCGAAGTCGACACGCCCGGCCATGTCGAGGAGCACATCAATCCCTACATGACCACGGCCGAGCAGGCCGCGGCCCAGGGCCAGAGCTGCAGCAAGGAGGAGGGCGGTAGCGCGAATGCGGTCACGCCGGCCATCCAGCCCCTGACCTTCATGGCCAACCCGGCGCTCACGGGCAAGGGCAGCATCAAGCGCCTGCCGCGCGACCGCACGGTGATCCGCCTGCCGAGCTACGAGCAGGTCAAGTCCGATGCCGTGCTCTATGCCCATGCCAACCGCGTGCTGCACCTCGAGACCAACCCCGGCAATGCGAGGGCCCTGGTGCAGGCGCATGGCGAGGGCACGACGGCGCGTGACGTCTGGATCAAACCGCCGCCGATTCCGCTGACCACGGCCGAGATGGACCATGTCTTCGGCCTGCCGTATGCGCGCAGCCCCCACCCGAGCTATGCCGACGAGAACGGCAGCCACGACGGCGCGACCAAGATCCCGGCCTGGGAGATGATCCGTTTTTCCGTGAACATCATGCGTGGCTGCTTCGGCGGCTGCACCTTCTGCTCCATCACCGAGCACGAGGGCCGCATCATCCAGAGCCGCTCGGAGGACTCGATCATCCACGAGGTGGAAGAGATCCGCGACAAGGTCAAGGGCTTCACGGGCGTGATCTCCGACCTGGGCGGGCCGACTGCGAACATGTACCGCATCGGCTGCAAGAGCCCCGAGATCGAGGCGGCCTGCCGCAAGCCCAGCTGCGTCTACCCCGGCATCTGCCAGAACCTCAACACCGACCACTCGGCCCTCATCAAGATCTACCGCCGCGCACGCGCGCTCAAGGGCGTGAAGAAGATCCTGATCGGCTCGGGCCTGCGCTATGACCTGGCCGTGAAGTCGCCCGAGTACGTCAAGGAGCTGGTGCAGCACCATGTGGGCGGCTACCTGAAGATCGCGCCCGAGCACACCGAGCAGGGGCCGCTGTCCAAGATGATGAAGCCGGGCATCGGCAGCTACGACCGCTTCAAGCAGATGTTCGAGAAGTTCAGCGCCGAGGCGGGCAAGCAGCAGTACCTGATTCCCTACTTCATCGCCGCGCACCCGGGCACGAGCGACGAGGATATGATGAACCTCGCGCTCTGGCTCAAGAAGAATGGTTTCCGCGCCGACCAGGTGCAGACCTTCTACCCCAGCCCCATGGCCACGGCGACCACGATGTACCACACGGGGTTCAACAGCCTCAAGGGCATCCACCGCGACGAGCGGGCCGAGAAGGTGGACATCGTGCGCGGCGAGAAGCGCCGTCGTCTGCACAAGGCCTTCCTGCGCTACCACGACCCGAACAACTGGCCGCTGCTGCGCGAGGCGCTCAAGGCCATGGGCCGCGCCGACCTGATCGGCAACGGCAAGCAGCACCTGATCCCGACTTTCCAGCCGCTGACCGACGGCAGCTACCAGAGCGCGCGGCGCAAGAACTCCACGCCTTCGGTGGCCAAGCCGGCCGGCAAGACGCCGCCCAAGGGCCGCATCCTGACCCAGCACACGGGCCTGCCGCCGCGCGAGACCGGCGCGGCCAAGGCGCGGCCGGCGCGCAAGCCACGCTGATTCAGTCCCGCTTCGGCAAGGTGTGCAGCGGCAGGTCCAGCCGCTGCACCAGCGCGTCCAGCGTGCGCCGCGTCTGTTGCGCGAACCAGCTTTCCAGGGCCTGGTGCATGGCCGGTGCGAGCATCGAGCCGGGTTGCAGGCCTGCCGCCGCGCACAGGGCCTGCGCGAAATGCGGCTCCAGCGCCGCCACGGCCACGCGGCCGTCCCGGCAGGCGTAGACGCGGTATCCCGCATGGCCGCCGCCTACTGCGCTCGTGGGCGAGACCAGGCCCCAGTGCCGGGGCAGGCCCAGCCAGGCCGCCGCGTCCGACAAGGCCACCTCCCGCCTCACACCCGTCCCGGACTTCGCGCGCAGCATCAGGGCCTGCAGCACCGCCTCGCTGGCCAGCAGCGCGCCGCCCATGTCGGCGTAGAGCGTGGGGGGCAGCTTCAGGCCCTGCACCAGGCCCTGCTCGGCCATATAGGTCAGGTCATGCCCGGGGATCTCGGCCGCCGCGCCGGGCGCGCCGACGATGGCGACCAGGCTGAGACACGGGTAGGCGCGGTGCAGCGCCGCCCAGCCCAGTCCCAGGCGCTGGAGCGCCGAGGGACGGAAGGAGGTCAGCAACACATCGGTGCGCGCCAGTTCGCGCTGCAGCCGCTGGCGGCCGGCTTCGCTCTTGAGGTCGGCCTGCAGCACCCGCACGCCGGTATGCAGGGCGGCGTAGGCCTCGGGCCGGTAGTCGCGCATGGGGTCGCCCGCCGGCGGCTCGAGCTTGGCGCAGGTCGCGCCCAGCGCGCGCAGGCGCATGAGCGCCGCAGGGCCGGGCAGGTTGAGGGCGAGGCTGAGGATGCGCGTACCGCGCAGGGGCTTGGAGGTCTGGGCCATGATGCGGCCCAGTGTACTCAGCCCCTTGGCATGAACGCTGAGATCTAGGACCTGTTCACCCTATTTTCTTGAGTGCGAACGGGGTGCAAACGGTGCCAATCTAGGCGCGCGACGAAGCCCAGACTGGCCGTCTGGGCGAGGCGTGCAACAACGAGTGGCGCCGTTTGCACCCCGTTCCCTTCGGGTTGCGGCCCAAAAGGCCATGCGCGGCGTTGCGAAGCCTGGCCGGGGGCCGACCCCGGCTGCGTTTCGCGCCTTGCGCATGACCTTTTTGTTCCGCAACGCATCTCAAGAAAATAGGGTGAACAGGCCCTAGCGACTCGGCTCGCAGCGCTTACTGGCCGAAGTCCAGCGGCAGGCCCACGTAGTTCTCGGCCACCGAACGCGCGCCAGCCTCCGAATGGATGATGTAGTCGAGCTCGGCTTCCTGCAGTTTTTGCCCGATCTCCCCGTTCTCGGGGAAGCGGTGCATGAGCGTGGTGAACCACCAGGAGAAGCGCTCGGCACGCCAGATGCGCTTGAGGGCCAGCTCGGAGTAGCGGTCGATGCCGGCCTCGGACTTGTCCTGGTAGTACTCGACCAGGCCGTTGAGGAGGTACTTCACGTCGGTGGCGGCCAGGTTGAGGCCCTTGGCGCCCGTGGGCGGCACGATGTGGCCTGCGTCGCCGGCCAGGAACATGCGGCCGAAGCGCAGGGGCTCGGTCACGAAGCTGCGCAGCGGAGCGATGCTCTTCTCGATGCTCGGCCCCGTGACCAGCTGCTCGCGGGCCTCCGGGTCCAGGCGTCGCTTGAGCTCGTCCCAGAAAGCCTGGTCGCTCCACTGCTCGACCTTGTCGGTCAACGGTACCTGCAGGTAGTAGCGGCTACGCGTGTGGCTGCGCTGCGAGCACAGGGCGAAACCCCGCTCGCTGTTGGCGTAGATCAGCTCGTGGTGCACGGGCGGTGTGTCGGACAGCAGGCCCAGCCAGCCGAAGTTGTAGACCTTTTCGTACTCGCGGATGGCATTGCGCGGCGCGCTGGCGCGACACACGCCGTGGAAGCCGTCGCAGCCGGCGATGAAGTCGCACTGCAGTTCGTGGGTCTGGCCGTCCTTTTCCCAGGTGACGCGCGGTTTCTGGGTGTCGAAGTCGTGCACCTGCACGTTGGCGGCCTCGTAGATGGTGGTCAGGCCAGCGGCCTGGCGCGCGTCCATCAGGTCGCGCGTGACCTCGGTCTGGCCGTAGACCATGACATTCTTGCCGCCCGTGAGCCGGTTCATGTCGATGCGGTGACGCTGGCCCTTGAACAGCATGTCGAAGCCGCCGTGGACCAAGCCCTCCTGGTGCATGCGCGCGCCGACACCGGCCTCGTCCAGCAGGTCCATGGTCACCTGCTCCAGCACGCCGGCACGGATACGGCCCAGCACGTAGTCGCCACTCTGGCGTTCGAGGATGACGGCCTCGATGCCGGCCTTGTGCAGCAGCTGGCCGAGCAGCAGGCCCGAGGGGCCGGCGCCGATGATGGCAACCTGGGTACGCATGGAAATCTCCTCGTCGAAAACGGATGCCCGAAGAATAGGCAGCGCCGGCCCGCTGCGCCGACCTGATCTGCGTCAAGTGTGCGATCATCGCCATGTATGCGCGATGATCGCGCAAATGATGGGCCCGCATGATCGCCAAATCCGACCTGATCGAAGGCATGGCCAAGGGCATGGCCGTGCTCGAGAGCTTCGACACCGAGCGCCAGCGCCTCAACGCCACGCTGGCCGCCCAGCGCGCCGGCATCACGCGCGCGGCTGCGCGCCGCCACCTGCTGACCCTGGCCCACCTGGGCTATCTGGAGACCGATGGCAGCTGGTTCTGGCTCTCCAGCAAGGTGCTGCGTTTTTCCGGCAGCTACCTGGCCACCTCGCGCCTGCCGCGCGTGCTGCAACCCACGCTGGAGCGCCTGGCCAGCCAGACGGGCGAATCCTTCTCGGCCGTGGTGCTCAACGGCGACGAGGTGGTGATCGTGGCGCGCAGCAGCGATGTGCGTCGCACCGGTTCCGAAGGGCTGCCGCAGGTGCTGGCCTACGGTCTGCACCTGGGCGCGCGGCTGCCGGCCCATGCCACCTCCACCGGCCGCGTGCTGCTGGCGGGCCTGCCCAAGGCCGACTTCAGCGCCTGGCTCAAGGGGCGCCTGCTGGCCCGCCTGACCATGCACACCAGGACCGAGCCGCGCGCCTTCCGCGCCCTGATCGAGCAGGTGCGGCGTGAGGACTACTGCCTGAGCACCGAAGAGCACGAGCTCGGCGTCCATGCCCTGGCCGTGCCCCTGCGCAATGCCGAGGGGCGCACCGTGGCGGCCCTCAATGTCGTGGCCGCGACCTCACGTCTCTCCGGCGCTGCGATGGAGCGCGAGCTGCTGCCCCTGCTCCGGGAGGCCGCACGGGAGACGCGACCGCTGCTCTGAACCGAGGGGCGGCGGGCCGCACCGCACGCCGGCACTGAATCTGTGTGTATTTGAAACAAATGCGACCAGCCGCCCGGCAGCCCTTGGATCAGTGCTGGCGCAGGGTATTCTGCCGAATGGTTGTCCACTGGACCCCCCCACACACATTACAAGGAGCCTCCATGAAGCATCTGTCGTTGTTCGCCGCCCTGGTCCTGGCCTGTTCGGGGGCCTGGGCCCAGTCCAAGTCCTGCGAGGCGCTCAAGGCCGAGATCGCGGCCAAGATCGACGCCAATGGCGTCACCCAGTACACGCTGGAGGTTGTGGCCACCGAGCAGGCCGGCGACCGCAAGGTGGTGGGCAGCTGCGAGGGGGGCAGCAAGAAGATCATTTACGTGCGCAACTGAGTGTCCGCACCTCACAGACCTTGAAATGCCGCCCGCGGGCGGCATTTCCTTTGCTGGGGGGGACCCCTCCCGCCCCATCGATCCACAAGCCGCTACCGGCGTCCGCGAAAGCATCCGACATGTTCACTCTTTTTCGCAAGCGTCCAGCCGTGTCCGAGACCGTGATCCAGACCGCCAAGGGCACGCGCCGCATGAGCCTGGAAGAGCGCATGGCTTTTCGTCGCGGACTGGCGGACCAGGTGGTGCGCGAGAGCCTGCAGGAACTGCAGGTCGGCAGCAGCGACTACACCTTGCGCCTCATGCCGCTCGATCCCCGGCACCACCGCTACATCGTCATGCTGGACGTGATGCCGGGCTTCGCCCCCCGCCTGCGCGGCCAGGCCTGTACCGAAGGTGAGGTGGAGTCCCGCATCCGGCGCAACGCCCACGATCAGTACGGCCTGACCGTCGAAGGCATCTACTGGCGTGCCAGCGCGCAGCCGCCGGCCGCCTTCGAGCGGCGCAGCAGTCCGCGCACCAGCAGCAGCCCCGCCCTGACGCAGCCGGGCCTGCTGCCCTGGGAACTGGTCTCGGACGAAGAAAAACAGGCCCTGATGGAGGCCATCCGCAAGGGCAGCGAGCTGCCCTTGCTGCACGTGGGCGAGCTCGAATACCTGACCGACATGGCCCCGCTGGAAGAGCCGGGCGGCGGCCGGCGGCGCTGAGGGCCGCCGCCGGCGTCAGTCGAGGGTGAGGGCCTGGGGGCGCGTGCGGTAGAACTTCAGCGGGATTTCCTGCGCCTCGCGCGCCGCCTGGTTCAGCACGGACTTCTTCATCCTGCCGACCACGTGCATCTCGCAGGGCTTGCAGTCGAAGCGCAGCGTGAGTTTTTCCTTGCCGTTGAGGAGGGTCAGCGGCTCGGCACGCACCGTGCCCTGCACCCCCGTCACGCCCTTGGCCTGCTTGGGGCACAGGCTGAGCGAGAAGCGCACGCAGTGCTTGGTGATCATGAGGCTGACCTCACCCTGTTCCTCGTGGCTCTCGTAGGCAGCGGCGATGACCTTGACGCCGTGCCGGGCGTAGAAGTCGCGCGCCTTCTCGTTGTAGACGTTGGCCAGATAGGTGAGGGTGTCTTCGGGGTAGGGCGCCGGCGGCTCCACGGGTTTTGCCCGTGGCGGGCGCACATAGGCTGCGGCGCGTGCGGCTTCCAGTGCGGCCACGGCGTCGCGGCGCAGGGCGTTGAGCGTGGAGGCCGGGATGAACCAGGGCTGGGCCAGGTCCAGCGCGATTTCGAGGGGTTCGAAGAGGGTGGCGCCAAAGCGCCCCAGCTGCTCGCGCAGCGTGGCTTCGGCCTGGGCCGGGTTGCGGGCGGGCTCCCGGGCCGCGCCCAGGCGGGCCTCGCCCGTGTGGCCGTCCTCGTCGGTCAGCTGCAGGGCAAAACCGTCGGCCGTTTCCGCCAGCCGAACCCAGACGCCGATGCGGCGCTCGCTGGATTTCTTCTCCAGCATGCGCACCCAGTTCATGTCGCGGTTGCGGTTGAGCTCGGTGCCGCGCTTCAGGTCCTTCAGCCCGGCGATCGGGTCCTTGGGCCAGACGCGCCACTGGTCCACGGCCATGGGGCCGGCCGGTTCGGCGCGGTTGATGGCCAGGCCCACGAGTTCCTTCTGCAGGTCGTAGTAGCACAGGCCGTCGCCGTTGTGCAGCACGGTGCCCGGTTCGGTGACGGTGAGCTCCACGAAATCCGGACCGACCTTGGTGACGTAGCCCAGGTGGCGCCCCGGATTCTTGGGCGTGTCGAAGGCGCCGATGTCCTCCTTGCGGCCCTGCACGAAGTAATCGGTGAACTCGCGGTTGAAGTTCTGGTCCGGGTCGGGTGTGAAAGTGAAGGTGGTCTTGCCGCTGGAAGCGCGGGCGAGTTCGGGGCGCTGCTCGAGCAGTTCGTCGAAGAGCTTGCGGTAGTGCGCCGTGATGTTCTTGACGTAGGCCAGGTCCTTGTAGCGGCCCTCGATCTTGAAGCTGCGGATGCCGGCGTCCACCAGGGCGGCGAGGTTGGCGCTCTGGTTGTTGTCCTTCATCGAGAGCACATGCTTGTCGTGGGCGACGAAGCGGCCCTGGCTGTCCATGACCTGGTAGGGCAGGCGGCAGGCCTGCGAGCAGTCGCCGCGGTTAGCGCTGCGCCCGGTGTGGGCGTGGCTGATGTAGCACTGGCCGCTGTAGGCCACGCAGAGCGCACCATGGACGAAGAACTCCAGTGTGCAGTGCGTCTGGGCACGGATGGCCTGGATCTGCTGCAGCGTGAGCTCGCGCGCGAGCACGATCTGGGAGAGGCCCGCATCCTGCAGGAAGCGCGCCTTCTCGGGCGTGCGGATGTCGGTCTGGGTGCTGGCGTGCAGCTGGATGGGCGGCAGGTCGATCTCGAGCAGGCCCATGTCCTGGATGATCATGGCGTCGACACCGGCGTCGTAGAGCTGCCAGGCCAGTTGGCGTGCGGGTTCGAGTTCGTCGTCGCGCAGGATGGTGTTGAGCGTGACGAAGATGCGCGCGTTGTAGCGGTGCGCGTGCTGCACCAGGCGCGCGATGTCGGTCACCGAGTTGTCGGCCGTGGCGCGTGCGCCGAAGGAAGGGCCGCCGATGTAGATGGCATCGGCGCCGTGGTTGATGGCCTCGATGCCGATGTCGGCCGTGCGGGCCGGCGACAGGAGTTCGAGCTGGTGGGCGGGAATCGACATCCCGCGATTATCCCAGCCCGCGGTTTTTCACGCAGGCCGGGATTGCGGGCTCAGCGTTCGGCCGGGGCGACGGCGGCGCCCTCGATCTTGTGGCGCTGCAGGGCCTGGGCCACGAAACCGCTGGCCTTCATCTCCTCGACGAAGCTGCGCAGATAGGCCACGCCGGCCTCGCCGCGCACACGCGGCGTGCCCATGGCCTGGTTGATGACCATGAAGCGGCCGGGCAGCAGGCGCAGGCCGGGCACGCGCCGGGCATCGGCCTCGAGCTGCTGCTTGACGCCGGCGGCGACTTCCAGGTTGTGGGCCAGGAAGTAGTCGACGACGGCCGGCGAGGTCGGGGCGCGTTCCAGCCGGGCCTGCTTGATCTCGCGGCTCAGGTAGAGGTCGTAGGCGCTGCCCTTGCCCACGGCGATGCGGTGGCCCGGGCGGTCGACCTCTTCGTTGCGCTGCAGCGGCGACCCTTGCCGCACGAGGTAGGCGCCCTCGATGATCACGTAGGGGGCGCTGTAGAGCACGTCCTGGCCGCGCAGCGGGTCGATGGCGACGAAGGCGATGTCCACCTTGTCCGCCTTGAGCGCCTCCACGACCTGGCCGGCCGCGGTGAAGGTGACCAGCTCCAGCTTCACGCCCAGGCGCGCCGCGAGCTCACGTGCCAGGTCGACCGAGACGCCCGCGGGCTGGCCGGCGGCGTCCTTGTGGGCCAGGATGGGGTTGCCGAAGTTGATGGCGGCACGCATCGTGCCTTGGGGGGCCAGCGCCTCGCGGGCGGCCGGCGCAACGGTGGAACAGGCGGTCATGAGGAGCGAGCAGGAGAGAACGAAGAGCAGGGCCAGGCCCCGGCGCAGGACGGGCAGGGTGGGACGCATCAGAAGTCCACCTTTTCGCCCGGCTGGACCTTGAGCATCTTGCCGGACTCGCTGCCCAGCGCGGTGGCGAATTCCTCGGGCGTGCCGCGCAGCACGGGAATGGTGCCGTAATGGATGGGCAGGGCGTAGCGGGGCTTGAGGTAGTGGCGCACGGCATAGGCCGCGTCGGCCGGGCTCATGACGAAGTGGCCGCCGATGGGGATGAGCACGAGGTCGGGCTTGTAGTACTCGCCGATGAACTTCATGTCGCCGAAGAGGCCCGTGTCGCCCATGTGGTAGATCTTGAAGCCGTTTTCCAGCTCGACGATGAAGCCCACGGGCTCGCCGCCGACATGCACCTCGTCCTTGGTGGTGGCCGGGTTCTTCCAGACGTATTCGGAGGAATGCTCGGCGCGCGTGGCGGTGATCTTGATGCCGCCCGGCCCGAAGGGCGTGATGGTGCCCCCCTTGCCGAAGCGCGGCACCTGGTCCACGGGCAGCACGCCCAGGGTGGCCAGGGTCTGGTTCAGGCCGGCCGGGCCGTAGAGCGGGATCTTGTGCATGCGCGCCAGATCCGGTGCGTCGGCGATGTGGTCGAAGTGGCCGTGCGTGACCAGCACCAGGTCGACCTTGCCCAGCGCCTCGAGCTGCTTGAAGCTGGCCGGGGTCTTGGGGTTGGTGCGCAGCCAGGGGTCGATGACGATGACCTTGCCGCCGGGCGAGGTGATGCGCACGCTGGCCTGGCCCAGCCAGAGCACTTCGGTCTTGCCGCTCTGGGCGGTGGCGGTGAGGGCGCTCAGCAGCAGGCCCGCGACGAGCAGGGGCTGGAGCAGCCGTGACAGGGTGGGGCGCATGGGATCCTCCTCAAAGGTGGACGGGACAGAGCGCCGATTGGACACAGGGCGCCCGCTGGCGTCAAGGGAGCAATCCCGCAAGCGCGGCACCCCAACAAAAACGCGGCCCGGAGGCCGCGTTGGTGGTGGAGGCAACAGACCGGTCTTACTCGATCTTGGCCTTGGCGCGCAGGTCTTCCTGGAACTTCATCAGCTTCTGCTGGCCGAGCTGCTGGGCGATCTGGGGCTTGATCTCGTCCAGCTTGGGCAGCTGGGCTTCACGCACGTCATCCAGACGAATCACGTGCCAACCGAACTGGGTCTGCACCGGGGTCTCGGTGAACTTGCCCTTGGCCAGGCCGACCATGGCGTCGGAGAACTCCTTGACGTAGTTGCCCGGCGCGGCCCAGTCCAGGTCGCCGCCGTTGGCGCCCGAGCCCGGGTCCTTGGACTGCTTCTTGGCGATGGCGTCGAACTTGGCGCCCTTCTTGAGCTGGGCGATGATGGCCTTGGCCTCGGCTTCCTTCTCGACCAGGATGTGGCGGGCGCGGTATTCCTTGCCGGCATTGGCTGCCGCGAACTTGTCGTATTCGGCCTGGATCTCGGCGTCGGTGACAGGGTTGTTCTTCTGGAAGTTGGCCACCAGGTCACGGATCAGCAGGGAGTCGCGCGTGAATTCCATCTGCGCCTTGAAATCGGCGCTGGCGTCCAGACCCTGCTTCTGGGCTTCCTGCACCAGCAGCTCGCGGTCGACCACGGCCTTCTTGAGCTCCTCCATCATCTCGGGCGTGATGGGGCGGCCCGAGCGGGCGAACTGCTGGGCCAGCGCGTCGACGCGCGCCAGCGGGATGGGCTTGCCGTTGACGATGGCCAGGTTCTGGGCCTGGGCCGGCACGGCCAGGGCACCCAGCAGGGTGGCGGCCGCCAGGGCCGGAAGAATCAGCTTTTTCATCATGAATCCTAGGGAATGCAGGGGGGAGAAATCTGAAAGGCTCAGAGCGTTTCGATGGCGATCGCGTGGACGCCCTGGGCGATGAAATCCTGCAGCGCATCATACACAAGGCGGTGTCGCGCCACGCGTGTCCGGTCTGTAAACAAAGGTGTCGCGATGCGCACCCGGAAATGCGTGCCCCAGCCCGTGCCGTTGGCCCCGGCATGACCGGCGTGGGCCGCGCTTTCGTCGATGACTTCGAGATGCGTGGGCTGCAGCCGTTCGCGCAGCCGCTGGGCCATGAGACTCGCCAGTTCCTGTGGGGCCGTGCTCATGTCGGGTCGGACTTGAGGTGGCGGGCGATGTAGAAGCCCTGGCCGACGATGAAGACCAGCGGGAAGACATAGCCCCAGAGCTTGAAGTTCACCCAGGCCTCGGTGCTGTAGAAGGCCGCCACATAGCCGTTGAGCGCAGCCATGAAGACGCAGTAGCCTATCCAGGCCAGGTTCAGGCGCAGCCAGACCGCGTCGGGCAAGGCCAGCTGGCTGCCCAGCAGGATCTTCAGGAAGTTCTTGTGCCAGACCCACAGGGCCAGGGCCAGGGCCAAGCCCATGGCGGCGTAGAGCACGGTGGGTTTCCACTTGATGAAGCGTTCGTCCTGCAGGAAGAGCGTGAGCGCGCCGAAGACCAGGATCAGCAGCAGGGTGATCTTGTGCAGGGTCTGCAGCCTGCGGTCGATGGCATAGATCAGCCCCATCTGCAGCACGGTGGCGGCCATCAGCACGGCGGTGGCGACGTAGATGTCGTGGAACTTGTAGGCGCCGAAGAACAGCAGGATGGGGAAGAAATCGATCAGGAGTTTCATGCGCTGATTATCAGGCGGAGATGAGGCGGATGTCCCATCGCGCAAGGCTGTGGGGCCGGCACCGGGCCGCCGGCGTCGCCCCCGAGGAGGGGCGCAGCGAACGCGGGGAGCGAAGTCTGGGGCCTACGCCTGGTGTTCGATGGCGGCCGAATTGATGCAGTAGCGCAGGCCGGTGGGCGCCGGGCCGTCCTCGAAGACGTGGCCCAGGTGGGCGCCGCACTGGGCGCAGACGGTTTCGACGCGGATCATGCCGTGGCTGGTGTCACGCCGCTCCTCGATGGCCTGGGGCAGGGCCGGCTCGTAGAAGCTGGGCCAGCCGCAGCCGGCGTCGAACTTGGTGCTGGCCTCGAACAGGCGGGCGCCGCAGCAGATGCAGCGGTAGTGGCCGGGGCGCCAGAAGTCGGCGTACTTGCCGGTGTAGGGACGCTCGGTCGCGGCGTGGCGCGTGACCTGGTAGGCGCCGGGCTCGGCGTGCTTGGCGGCCAGCAGGGCCTTCCATTCTTCGGCGGTTTTCTGGATGGCGTAGCTCATGATGTCAGGAGGAGCAGCTGATTTCGATGGAGGAGGCCCAGTCGGGCGGGAAACCGGCCTCGGCCTCGTGGCCGGGGTGCTCGGCAGAGGGGGCTTCCAGCAGGGCCAGAAGTTTCGCGACCCCGGTGTAATCCTTGGCCCGGGCCTGGCGGATGGCCAGCTCGCCCAGGTGGTTGCGCAGCACGAATTTGGGGTTGACCTTGAGCATGGCGGCAGCGGCGGTACGCGAGTCTTCGAGCGCCAGCCGCGCCTCGTAGCGGCGCAGCCAGGCATCGAAAGCGCTGCGGTCGACGAACAGGTCGCGTACCGCCTGCGCGCCACCGTCGGCCGCGTAGTGGCTGAGGCGGCGCCAGAAGATCGTGTGATCCGTCTTTTCGGCCGCCAGCAGGCGCAGCGTGTCCTCGATCAGCTCGCGGTCGCCGGTCTCCTGGCGCTGCAAGCCCAGCTTGGCGCGCAGGCGCGCCTCCAGCGCGGCCGGGTAGCGGGTGCGGTAGCTCTCGAGGGCGGCCAGGGCCAGTTCCTGCTCGCCGATCAGGAGCAGCAGGGCCTGGCCCAGGCAGAACAGGTTCCAGTAGGCGATGTTGGGCTGGCGCGCAAAGGCGTAGCGGCCCTGGGTGTCCGAGTGGTTGCAGATGTGGGCCGGGTCGTAGCCGTCCAGGAACTGGAAAGGGCCGTAGTCCAGGGTCAGGCCCAGGATGCTCATGTTGTCGGTGTTCATGACGCCGTGGCAGAAGCCCACGGCCTGCCACTGGGCCAGCAGGGCGGCGGTCTTCTCGCTCACGGCTTCGAGCAGGGCAGCGTAGGCGTTGCCGGCGAATCTCTCCGTGCCCCGGGATGCGGGGTAATAACGGTCGAT
>JAYNNS010000026.1:0-1467 GCA_038112835.1 Curvibacter sp.
CATCTGGTCTGTCGCAAGGACCACCCGCTGGCGCGCAGCAAGACGCTGCGCCTCAAGGATCTCGCGCCTTATCCCTTTGTGCACCTCGCGCGCAACAGCAGCGTGCGCCAGCGTCTCGACGCCGCCGTGCATCCCATGCAGCTCAACACGGTCCTGGAGGTCGAACACCTGGCCACCGTGGCCGGCATGGTGGAGGCGGGGCTGGGCATCAGCGTGGTGCCCGCGCTCACGCTGTTCCATTTCGAGCGGGCGACGCTGGTGACGCGGGCCCTCAAGCTGCCGGGGCTGAAACGAAAGATCTATGTGGTACGACGCGCAGGTGCGAGTCTGCCGGTGGCGGCGCAGGCCTTGCGCGAACTCATCGTGGAGCGGTTTGTACAGACCAGGGATGTCCTGGCTTGAGCGCGACGGAATCACTCGTACGGGTTCCCGTATCCCATCCCCTCCATCAACAGGACTTCCAGCGCCTCCATCTCCAGCGCATCGACCTCGTTCGTCTCATGTTCGTAGCCCTGCGCATGCAGGGTGCCGTGCACCAGCAGATGGGCGTAGTGTTCTTCCAGGGTCTTGCCCTGTTCCTTGGCTTCCATCGCCACCACGGGCGCGCACAGCACCAGGTCGGCGCTGACCACGGGCTCCTGCCTGTAGTCGAAGGTCAGCACATTGGTGGCGTAGTCCTTGCCACGGTACTCGCGGTTGAGTGCGCGGCCTTCAGCGCTGCCGACGATGCGCACGGTGATCTCGGCCGGGCGCAAGAGCGCCATGCGCATCCAGCGCGTGACGCGGGCCTTGCTGAGCAACTTTTTGTGCGCCTCGGGTACGGCAGCGCCGAACTGCAGGGAGAGAGCGAGTACGGGGAGCTGCGTTGCGACAGGCTCAATGCGAACGGGCGTCTTCAGGCTCATGCCGTCTCTCCCGGCTTGCGCTGCTTGTCGTAGGCATCGACGATGCGCGCCACCAGCGGGTGGCGCACCACGTCGGCGCTGGTGAAACGGCAGATGGCGATGCCCTTGACGCGGCGCAGCACGCGCTCGGCGTCGATCAGGCCGCTGAGCTGGGTCTTGGGCAGGTCGATCTGGCTCACGTCGCCCGTGACCACGGCGCGCGAGCCGAAGCCGATGCGCGTGAGGAACATCTTCATCTGCTCGGGCGTGGTGTTCTGCGCCTCGTCCAGGATGACGAAGGCGTTGTTCAGCGTGCGCCCGCGCATGAAGGCCAGGGGCGCGATCTCCAGCGCGTTGCGCTCGAAGGCCTTGGTGACCTTCTCGAAGCCCATGAGGTCGTAGAGCGCGTCGTAGAGCGGGCGCAGGTAGGGGTCGACCTTCTGCGTCAGGTCGCCCGGCAGGAAACCCAGGCGCTCGCCGGCTTCCACGGCGGGGCGGGTCAGCACGATGCGCTGCACGGTGCTGCGCACCAGCGCGTCCACCGCGGCCGCCACGGCCAGGTAGGTCTTGCCGGTGCCGGCCG
>JAYNNS010000026.1:1477-15261 GCA_038112835.1 Curvibacter sp.
ATCGTGGCTGGCGATGCTCTCCAGGTACAGGGCCTGGTTGGGCGTACGCGCGCGCAGCTCGTGGCGGCGCGTCTGCAGCACGGTGCCGCCAGCGGCGTCTTCTTCCAGCGGCATGCTGCTGTCGCCGGCCAGCATGAGTTGCACATGGGCCTGCTCGATGGGGCGCTGCGCGATTTCGTAGAGCGCCTGCAGCAGCTCCATGGCGCGCTGCGCCTGTTTCTTGGGGCCGTCCACCTTGAACTGCTCGTGGCGGTGCGCGATCTTGACGTTGAGCGCCGCCTCGATGGTGCGCAGGTGCTCGTCGGCCGGGCCGCAGAGGTGGGCCAGGCGGGTGTTGTTCGGGGGCGAGAAGAGGTGGCGCAGAATCACGCTGATAATCCTTGGCTTGGGTCCTCCATCATAGGACTTCAGAAGGAAATACATGATCGGCAGGCTCACCGGCACCCTCCTCGAAAAGAACCCTCCCGAAGTCCTCGTGGACTGCCATGGCGTGGGCTACGAGGTGCAGGTCTCCATGAGCACCTTCTACAACCTGCCCAACCTGGGCGAGAAGGTGGTCCTGCTCACGCACTTCGTGGTGCGCGAAGACGCGCAGCTGCTCTACGGTTTCGGCACCCCGACCGAGCGCGCGGCCTTCCGCGAGCTGATCAAGATCTCCGGCGTGGGGCCGCGCACCGCGCTGGCCGTGCTCTCGGGCATGAGCGTGGCCGAGCTGGCCCAGGCCGTGACGCAGCAGGAGGCGGGGCGCCTGACCAAGGTGCCGGGCATCGGCAAGAAGACGGCCGAGCGCCTGCTGCTCGAACTCAAGGGCAAGCTGGGCGCGGACCTGGGCGCTCCGCACGCCCAGCCCGGCAGCGACGCGCAGGCCGACATCCTGCAGGCGCTGCTGGCCCTGGGCTACAGCGACAAGGAGGCCGCGGCCGCGCTCAAGGCCCTGCCCAAGGACGTGGGCGTGAGCGAGGGCATCAAGCTCGCGCTCAAGGCCCTGGCCAAGTAGGAGGGCGCTCGCATGGGCTGGCTGGATGGCATCAGGCAGCGCGCCCGCGCGCTCAAGGCCGAGACCTATGTGCTCTACCTCGCGGCGCGTCATCCGCGCACGCCCTGGTACGCCAAGCTGCTGGTCGCCGTGGTGGTGGCCTATGCCTTCAGCCCGCTGGACCTGATCCCCGATTTCATCCCCGTGCTGGGCCTGCTCGACGACCTCGTGCTCATCCCCCTGGGCCTGCTGCTGGCGCTGCGCCTGGTGCCGCCGCAGGTGCTGGCCGAATGCCGTGCCCGCGCGCAGGAGCGCCGCCGCATCGTGAGCCGGGCTGCGGCTGTCTTCGTGGTGCTGGTCTGGCTGGCGCTGGCCGCGCTCGGCGGCTGGTGGCTCTGGGGTTATTTCAGCCCGGCGGCCTGAGTCAGGGCCGCCCGCCCGGGGCGATCAGCGCCGCGTCGCGCACGGGCCGACCATGGCGCGGCTGCAGCGGCCGCACATTGTTCGCGTAGAGCTGGCCGAACAGGCGCAGCTGCTCGGCGCTGATGCTCACGGGTTGCTTGAGGATGAGCCAGAGCACGCCCTCGGTACACGGCGGCGTGGTCAGCGAGCCCAGGTACTGGTAGTAGCGCTGGTCGCGCGGCAGGATCTCGCCCACGTGGATCAGGTCGGCCGGCAGCGGCACATGGTCCTTCACGTCCAGCGGCATGTGGGTCCAGACCTTCTGGATCAGCGGGTTGGCCGCTCCTTCCTCCAGCAGCACCGCCAGCACGGCGAGCTGCCCCGTGTCGCTGCGGTGCACGAAGTGCGCCACCATGGGGTAGACCCGGCTGTTGATGCGCTCCTCGGCCGGGTGGTGGAAGTGGAATTGCTGCAGGCGGTAGGTCTGGCCGCGCACGGTGAGGCTGTTTTCCCCGCTGAGCTGGACCTCGATGGTGTGGCCCGTGTTGATCACGGTGCCCGAGCTCGGGGTGTGGCGGAACGCGATGGCCTCGGCCGGGCCCTTGAGGGTGTCGCTGTCGTCGATGGCGATGGGCGACTGGCGCTGGCCCCGGGCGCAGGTGGCGTACTCGGGCTGGAGCTGGGCCCAGTGGGCCGGTCCGCCTTCGCCCGCGTAGCCCCAGGGGATGTTCTTGTAGGCCGGGGCCGGCGGCCTGGGCGGCGCGGCCGGGCGCTGCGGGCGGATCACCAGGCCGGGCTCACGCTGTGCGTGGTCCACGGGATTGACCGGCGGGGGAGAGCCCGCAGCCAGTCCGCCACTGGCGCTCTTGCGGTCGATCAGCAGGTTGAGTTTCTTCTTGGTCGGGTCCCCGCTGTTCATGGCATCGCGCAGCTGGGATTCGATGTCGATGCGCGTGCCTTCCACGCGGGCCGGGGGGGTGGGCGGCGTGGCGAAGGGGGGGGGATCCGCCGCGCGCACGCCGGCCGCGCCGCCCGCCAGCAGCAGGGCAACGCAGGCCAGGCGGAGCGGGGGCAGGGGGAGGCGGGGGCAACGTGTCATGGGCAAGGTGCGGGACTTCGTGTCCATCCTATCGGCAAGCGTGGCCGATAACTTGAGGTCGGCTATAGTCGGAACAGCCCTTTTGCCCTGAGCCGACCGCCCTGCCGTGAGCATCCAGACCGACGATTTCGACCTGCCTTCCACCCCGCGCGTGGTCTCGGCCGCGCCCGTCTCGGCCGGGGAAGAGGCCATCGAGCGCGCGCTGCGGCCCAAGCTGCTCGACGAATACGTGGGCCAGGCCAAGGTGCGCGAGCAGCTGGAGATCTTCATCGGCGCGGCGCGCAAGCGCGAGGAGGCGCTGGACCACGTGCTGCTGTTCGGCCCGCCGGGCCTGGGCAAGACCACGCTGTCCCACATCATCGCCGCCGAGCTCGGCGTCAACCTGCGCCAGACCAGCGGCCCCGTGCTCGAGAAGCCCAAGGACCTGGCGGCGCTGCTGACCAACCTCGAGAAGAACGACGTGCTCTTCATCGACGAGATCCACCGTCTCTCGCCCGTGGTCGAGGAAATCCTCTACCCGGCGCTGGAGGACTACCAGATCGACATCATGATCGGCGAGGGCCCGGCCGCGCGCAGCATCAAGCTGGACCTGCAGCCCTTCACCCTGGTGGGCGCCACCACGCGCGCCGGCATGCTGACCAACCCGCTGCGCGACCGCTTCGGCATCGTGGCGCGGCTGGAGTTCTACAGCGCCGAGGAGCTGGCGCGCATCGTCACGCGCAGCGCCGGCCTGCTCCACGCGCCCATGGACGCCGAGGGGGGCTTCGAGATCGCGCGCCGCTCGCGTGGCACGCCGCGCATCGCCAACCGCCTGCTGCGCCGTGTGCGTGACTACGCGGAAGTCAAGGGCAGCGGCCGCATCACGCAGGAGATCGCGCACAAGGCCCTGGCTATGCTGGACGTGGACCCGCAGGGTTTCGACCTGATGGACCGCAAGCTGCTGGAGGCCGTGATCCACCGCTTCGACGGCGGCCCCGTGGGCCTGGACAACATCGCCGCCAGCATCGGCGAGGAAGCCGGCACCATCGAGGACGTGATCGAGCCCTACCTGATCCAGCAGGGCTTTCTGCAACGCACGCCGCGCGGGCGCATCGCCACCCTGGCGGCCTACCGTCACCTGGGTGTGGCGCCGCCCAGGACCGACGGCAGCCTGTTCGAAGCCTGATCCCCGGTAGCGGCGGCTCCACCATGTTCAAACTTCCCGCAGGCAGGACACGTCGGGTCGTGCTGGCCCTGGTGCTGGTGGTGGGCCTGCTGGCCGTGTCCGTGCTGGGCCTGCGCGCGCCGCAGGCGCCGGCCTATGTCGTGCAGGCCGCGCCCCTGGTGCGCACGCTGCAGTTCTCGGCCCGGGTGGCCACGCTCTCGCGTGTGGAGGTCGGCAGCACCCTGACCGGGCGCGTGCAGCAGGTACTGGTGCGCGAAGGCGCGCAGGTGAAGCGCGGCGAGGTGCTGGTGCGGCTGGAGACCGATGAGCTCAGGGCGGCCGAGGCCCAGGCCGTGGCCAGCGAGCGCCAGGCCGAGGCCACGCTGCAGGCCGCCCGCGCCACGCTGGCGCGGGCCGAGCAGCTCGTGAAGCAGAACTTCTACAGCGCCGCCCAGCTCGACGAGGCGCGGCGCGCGGTGGACGTGGCCCAGGCCCAGCAGGGCGCGGCCCGTGCCACCGTGGTGGCCGCCAGGGCGCGGCTGGAGCAGGCCCGCATCGAGGCGCCGGCCGCGGCGCGTGTGCTGGCGCGCATGGTCGAGCCCGGGCAGATCGTGCAGCCGGGCAAGGCCCTGATGAGCCTGGCCCTGGCCGGCCCCACGCAACTCCTGGCCCAGGTCGATGAGCGTTTCCAGGACCAGCTGCAGGTGGGGCAGGCGGCCAGCGTGGTGGCCGATGCCTATGCGGGCCAGCGCTTTGCCGCCCGCGTGCTCAGCATCGCGCCACTGGTGGATGCGCAGCGCGGGGCCGTGGAGGTCAAGTTCGCGCTGGCGCAGGAGGCACCGGCCTTCCTGCGCGAGGATATGACGCTGTCCGTCGAGGTGGAGACCGCGCGGCGCGAGCGTGCACTGGCCCTGCCGCTGGACCTGCTGCGCGCCGGCCGCGGCGACAGCGCCAGCGTGCAGGTGGTGGTGGACGGGCGGGTGCAGGAGCGCACGCTGCGCCTGGGCCTGCGCACCCTGGCGGCCGTCGAGGTGCTCGAAGGCCTGCAGCCCGGCGAGGCCGTGCTGACCGGCAGGGCCTACCCGCCGGGCCAGCGCGTGCGCGTGCAGCCGGTGCCAGACTGGCCGGTGGCGACACGTGCCGAGGCGGCCGGCAGCGCCGGCTCGGCGCTGACCAACGCCATGGGGCGCTGAGCCGCATCGCCATGCAAGGCTGGCTGGGCTTCGAACTGCGCGTGGCCCTGCGCTTCCTGCGCGAGGGACGCATGCAGACCCTGCTCATCATCGTCGGCGTCGCCGCCGGCGTCGCGGTGGTGGCCTACATCTCCGCGCTGATCACCGGCCTGCAGGGCAGCACCCTGGCCAAGACCCTGGGCGCGCAGGCCCATCTCGTGCTGCGCGCACCGGACGACGCGGTCACTCCCGCACGCGCGGCCGACGAGGCCGTGGCCCTGAGCGAGGTGCAGCCGCGCGTGCAGCGCCTGCGCTCGGTGGCCAACTGGCAGGCCCTGGTGCCGCTGCTGGAGCAGATGGGGCCGATCGCCGCGGTCTCGCCCATGGTCTCGGGCTCGGGGCTGGCGCTGCGCGGCGAGGCGGCGCAGGCCATCGCCCTCATGGGCGTGGAGCTCGAGCGCTACGACCGCATCGTCGGTCTGCGCAGCAAGGTGGTGGCCGGGCTGGCGCGGCTGGACCCGGGCGAGGCCATCCTCGGGCGGGAGCTGGCGGCCGACCTGGGCGTGCGCGTGGGCGACCGCGTGACGCTGCAGACCACGGTGGGCGGGCGCAGCGTGAGCGATGCGGTACGCGTCACGGCGCTGGTGGACCTGGGGGTCAAGGATCTGAACCGCCGCACGGTCCTCGTGCCGCTGCGTGCCGCGCAGAGCCTGCTGGGGCTGCCCGGCGGCGCCACCGTGCTCGACATGACGCTCAAGGATGTCTGGACGGCCAGTGCGCTGGCCGACCAGCTGCGCCAGCGTTATCCCTACAAGGTCGAGAGCTGGCAGGAGAACAACGCCCAGCTCGTGTCCGCACTCAACGCGCAGTCGGTCAGCACCACGCTGATCCGCGGCGTGGTCATGGTCGTCGTGGTGCTGGGCATCGCCAGCGTGCTGGTGGTCTCGGTGGTGCAGAAGCGCCGCGAGATCGGCATCCTGCGTGCCATGGGCGCCACGCGTGGCCAGGTGCTGCGCGTCTTCCTGGTGCAGGGTGCGGTGGTCGGCGCGCTGGGCTCGGCCCTGGGCGTGGCGCTGGCGGTGGCGCTGATCTGGGCCTTCACGCATTTCGTGCGCGGCTCGGACGGGCTGCCCCTGTTCTCCATCACCCTGCCCCTGGCCACGGCGCTGCAGGTGGCGGGCCTGGCCACGCTCTGCGGCGTGCTGGCGGCCATCGCGCCGGCCCGGCGCGCTGCCGCCATGGACCCGGCCCAAGCGATACGGATCTGAGGGATGCACCAGGGCGCGAATCTTCTCATCGAGCTGGACAACGTCCGCAAGAGCTACAACATCGGCCAGCCCAACGAGACCGAGGTGCTGCATGGCGTGGACCTCCACGTGGCGCGCGGCGAGTTCATGGCGCTGATCGGCCCCTCGGGCTCGGGCAAGAGCACCCTGCTCAACATCATCGGCCTGCTCGAGCGCATGAGTGCCGGGCGCTACCTGCTGCAGGGCGAGGAGGTGCAGGCTCTGGACGACGGCGGCCTGACGCTGCGCCGGCGCAGCACCCTGGGCTTCGTGTTCCAGTTCCACCACCTGCTGCCGGCCTTCAGCGCGCTGGAGAACGTCACCTTGCCGGTGCTCATGACCGAGGGCCGGGTGGCGGCCCGCCACGAGCAGCGCGCGCGCGAGCTGCTGGCCGCCGTGGGCCTGGCGCGTGCCTTCGACAAGCGGCCGGCCGAGCTCTCGGGGGGCATGCAGCAGCGCGTGGCGATCGCGCGTTCGCTCATCATGGACCCGGCCCTGGTGCTGGCCGACGAGCCCACGGGCAACCTGGACACGGCCTCGTCCGACGAGGTCTTCGCCCTGCTGAGGCGCATGCATGCCGAGCGTGGCATTTCCTTCGTGGTGGTCACGCACGATCCGCGCCTGGCGGCGCGCTGCGACCGCATCGTGGAGCTGGTGGACGGGCGCATCGCCCGCGATGAAAGCGTGGTGCGATGAAGAGACACCTCCTGTGGCTGCTGGCCGGGCTGGCGCTGGGCGCGCAGGCCGAACGCCAGCCCGAATGGGAGCTGGGCATGGGCGTGGGCGCGGTGGATTTCCCCATCTACCGCGGCGCCGAGGAGCGGCGCACCTATGTGCTGCCCACGCCCTATGTGCAGTACCGCGGCAAATTCCTGCGGGTGGAGCGCGAGCGCGTGCGCGGCCTGCTGTTCCGCCACGAGCGTGTGGAACTGGACCTCAGCGTCAACGGTTCGGTGCCCGTGAAGAGCCGCGACAGCCGCGCGCGCCAGGGCATGCCGGACCTGGACCCCACGCTGGAGCTCGGCCCCGAGCTCCAGGTGCATCTCTACCACGACGAACGCAAGCGCACCAACCTGGACCTGCGCCTGCCCGTGCGCGCGGTCTACGCCGTGAACTTCGGCCGCTTCGACCACGTGGGCTGGATCCACCACCCCCTGCTCAACCTGGACCTCAGGAACGTGGTGCCCGGCGGCTGGGATCTGGGCCTGCAGCTGGGCTGGCTGCGCGGTGACCGCGGCTACCACGCCTATTTCTACGACGTGGCCCCCCAGTACGCCACGGCCGACCGCCCGGCCTACCGCGTCACCGGGGGTGCCTCGGGGCGGCAGTTCATCGTGGGCATGAGCCGCCGGCGCGGCGATGTCTGGATGGGCGCGTTCGCCAAGGTCGACGATCTGCGCGGCGCCGTCTTTGCCGACAGCCCGCTGGTGCAGAAGACCGAGAACTACTCGGTGGGCTTCGCCATTGCCTGGATCTTCGCCAAATCCGGCAAGCTGGTCGATGCCAGCGAGGACTGAGCTGCGGCCTGCCGGCCTGTATCGGCCAGCAGGCCACGCACGATCAGCACCTGCGCCAGGTAATAGGTGGACAGCACCCAGAGCTGTGACAGTGGCAGCGGCGACACGAACCTGTGGAGCGCGAGCAGCGTGTCGCTGAGCATGAAGAAGCCGGCGCCCACCGCCACCAGCCAGGCCCCGGGCGTGCGCAGCACGGTGGCGCGGCCCATGGCCTGCGCGGCCATGAGTGCGATCACCACCACATAGGCTGCCACCGGTCCGCGCAGCGCCGCCGGCAGGCCGCCGACCCAGAGCACGCCGTACATCAGCACGCCATAGCCCAGCGTGAGCGCCAGCGCGCGCCGGCTCGGGAACCAGGTCTGGCCCTTCCTGAACACCGCGAGGTAGGCCAGGTGGGCGCAGAGAAAGCTCACCAGCCCTGGGATGAAGTAGCCGGGGAACATCAGGAACACGTCTCCCGCCAGCGAACCCACGAGGGCCAGCAGCAAGGGCAGGGCCGCCCTCCCGGGCAGGCTGCGCGTGACCAGCACCAGGGCCAGCACCATCGCCAGCGGTTTGAACACGCGATGCAGCTCCACGTCGCCCGTGGCCGCGCAGGCCGTGGAGAGCGCGGCGGCCTCGATGAGCAGCACCTCGGACACCGAGAGCCGTCCCTGCAGCACCGCGCCCGTGCACCACAGGCCCGTGGCCAGGGCCAGCAGCCAGACCACGGCCTGGGCGGGCGGCAGGCTTTCCGAGAACCAGAGGAAGAGCACCGAGCCCGCGAGCATGAGCGCGAACTGCAGCGCGCCGAAGGCCTGCACGGCGCGGCCCGCCGGCGGGTCGTAGCGCTGCACGCGCGTGATGTCGAAAACCGGCTTGGGGAAGCGCGCGGCCACGTCGGCCGGGCGCCAGCCCGGTGGCTTGAACCAGACACGCAGCTTGTCGCTCCAGCGGCGCGCGTGCCAGCTGTCGTGCAGCAGGCCCCAGTAGACCTCGCCATTGGCCCAGAGTGGGTCCCAGCTGTCGAGCGGGCTGCGCGTGCCGTAGACGCAGGTCTCGTCCTCTTCCTTGAAGCTGCCGAAGAGCCGGTCCCAGAGGATGAGGATGCCGCCGTAGTTGCGGTCCAGATAACGCTCGTTCACGGCGTGGTGCACGCGGTGGTTGGAGGGGCTGCAGAACCAGCGGTCGAATCCACCGAGTTTGCCCACGTGTTCGGTGTGGACCCAGAACTGGTAGAGCAGGTCGATCAGTGCCACCACGCCGAAGACCAGGGGCGGCACACCGGCCAGGGCCATGGGCACATAGAAGAGCCAGCCCAGCAGCGCGCCGCTCGAGGTCTGGCGCAGCGCGGTGCTGAGGTTGTAGTCCTGGCTCTGGTGGTGCACCACGTGCGCGGCCCAGAACACAGCCACCTCGTGGCCCGCACGGTGCAGCCAGTAGTAGCAGAAGTCGTAGAACACCAGCGCCAGCACCCAGCCGTACCCGCTTTGCCAGAAGGCATCGTTGCGCCAGAGCGCCACGTGCTCGAACACCAGCACGTAGATGCCCACGCGCAGCGTGCGCGTGAGCACCGCGCTGATCTGGCTCAGCATGCCCAGGCCGATGCTGCTGACGGCGTCGTTGAGGCGGTAGGTGTTGCGCTGCTTCGCGCGGCCCCAGGCGTATTCGAGCGCGATCAGCAGCAGGAAGACCGGGGTGGCGAGAACGATGATCTGGCTGGCGTTCATGACGCCGATTGTGGTGGCGGCCACCGGTGCCGCGCCTGCGCACAAACCCGCAGGCCGGTTGCAGGCTGGCCTCAGGCCGGCGGATGCTCGTCCTGGTAGCGGCGCAGCACCTCGGCGATGGCCGGGGCCTGCGTTCTCAGCGCCGCAACGCAATCGGCATCGAGCTGGCCAGCGGCGGCCATGCGTTCGAGTTCGGTACAGGCGTCCTCGAAAGACCAGGCCCGCTTGTAGGGCCGGATGCTGGTCATGGCATCGAAGATGTCCGCCACGGTGACGATGCGCGCTTCCAGCGGGATCTGCTCGCCCCGGCGGCCCGCCGGATAGCCCGAGCCATCCAGGTATTCATGGTGGAACTGCACGATGTTGCGCATGAGCTGCGAGTCGGCCACGTACTGCAGGCCGACGTCGCCCAGGATGCGGTCGATCATCGCCACGCCCTTGGCCACGTGTGACTGCATGATGCGGCGCTCCTCGTCGTCGAGCCGGCCCGGCTTGAGCAGGATGCGGTCGGGCACGCCGATCTTGCCGATGTCGTGCAGGGGCGCGAACAGCATGATGTGCTCGACGAACTCGTCGTCGCGCCCGTGCAGCGGGGCCACGACCTCGGCGATCAGGCGCGAGATGCGGGCCATGCGCTCCAGATGCGCGCCGGTCTCGAAGTCGCGCATGTGCGTGAGCTGGCGTGCCACCTGCACCGTGGTGACCATCTGGCGCACCATGGCGAACTCGTTCGCCAGCGTCATGTTGATCAGGTTGCTGTAGAGCGCCAGGTCGCGTTGCACGGTGGGCGTGAAGGCGGCGGCCTGCACCGAGTCGTAGAAGACGAAGCCGTAGAAGTGGCCGCTGACATAGAGCGGCACGGTGAAGGAGGAGCGGTAGCCCTGGTCGAGCACCCAGCTCGAGTGGGCGTTGTGCGCGTCCAGCGTGCCGGGGATGTCCTCGAGGGTGCGCCAGCTGCCCTCGCGCGCCAGCCGGCTGAGCGAGGGACTGTCGGCCAGCCTGAAGTGGTAGCCCGTCAGTGCATGGCCGCTGCGCGTGCTGTTGATGAAGGTGCGCAGCATGTCCTCGCCCGCATCGTAGAGCGCGCAGGCGATGCGATCCACCGCGGGGATGGATTCGAGCAGATGGTCGTGGAGCTGGCTGAGGCTGCGGTTCAGCGTGTTGCCGGGGGTCGGCGCACGCGTGGCGAGAGGGGGCGGAGCGAAGGACATGTCAGGCGGGTCTGGCACCCGACTGTATGCCAGCGGCCGTGGTTTGCGGGGCCCGGCCCGGACGCACCTGCGGACAATTCACGCTTGCCGGTTCTGGATGCAGCTGTCAGTCCAGGCAACCCCGGGCATCGACCCGGATCAGTTCGGTCACGGTGCCGGCCTGCAGCCCGCCGCGCACGCCGATCAGCCAGTCGTGCAGGTTGACCGTGGGGTCGCAGTGGCCGGGGATGAGCCAGAGCGTGCTGCCCAGCGCCGGCAGCGGTGCAGACCCGGTGGCGCGCAAGGTGGTGTGCTCGTCGCTGCAGCCGGTGGCCTCGAGCGCCTCGCCGTGCACGCGCGGCAGGCCGGAGTCGATGGCGTGGCTCTTGTGGCCGGCGTCCACGACCACGTGGCCGGCGCTGGCACTCATGACCTGGGTCTTGACGAAGAGCGCGTGCTCGAAGGCGGGCTGGGCCGGGTCGGCCTGGTTGCGCGCGTAGTCCGCGTCCATGAAGAGGTAGGAGCCGGCCTGCAGCTCGCCGAAGACGCCACTCGTCGCTTCCAGACCGAAGGTGCCGCTGCCCGCGCCCGTGACCAGCGGCAGGGACAGGCCTGCGGCTTCGACCCGGCGGCGTGTCTCCTGCACCAGGTGCACGACCTCGTCCAGCGCGGCGCGGCGCTCGGCCACGCTGCGCAGGTGCTGGGCACGGCCGTTGTAGGCCTGCAGGCCGGCCAGGCGCAGGGCGGGATGACGGGCGATGGCCTGGGCCAGCGGCACCACGTCCGCAGGGGTGGCGACACCGCAGCGCTTCTGGCCCACGTCGAGTTCGATGAAGATGTCGATGAGGTTCTCACCGCTGCCCAGGGCCTGGGCCAGGTGCTCGATGCCCAGGAGACTGTCCACGGCCATCGCCAGGCGCCCGCCGTGTGCCTGCAGAGAGCGTGCGAGTGCCGCCACGCGCTGCAGTTTGGCCGGTGCGATGACTTCGTTGCTGAGGTAGAGGTTGTGCACGCCCGCGGCGGCCAGGGCCTCGGCCTCCGAGGTCTTCTGCACGCACAGGCCCACGGCGCCGGCCTGCATCTGGCGCCGGCCCAGGGTGGCGCTCTTGTGCATCTTGGCGTGCGGTCGCAGCTTCATGCCGTGCGCCTTGGCGTAGTCGGCCATGCGCTGCAGGTTGCGCTCCATGGCGTCGAGGTCCACCACCAGGGCGGGCGTGTCGATGGCGGCCACGCCCTGGCCGATCAGGGCGTGCAGGCGGGTGGGGGCGGGCTCAGGTGCTGAATTCATCGAGGGCATTGTCTTCGAGGTGCGAGGTGTCGGCCCAGCCCACCAGGGACAGGCCTTCGGGGGTCCACAGCAGGCGGTTGACGGCGGTGTTGCCGAGCTGCCAGGTGCGCGGGGCCTGCAGGTCCTGGCCGGTGGCCAGGCGGTAGAGCTGGTCCATGACGCCACCGTGGGCCACCAGCACGATCTGCTGGCCCGCATGGGGCGCGGCCAACTCCTGCAGGGTCTGCAGGATGCGCGCGCGCACCTCGATCAGCGACTCGCCGCCCTGGGGCGGGCACCAGTCGGGCGTGCGGCGGCGCCAGTGCTCGGATTCCTCGGGCCAGGTCTGTTCGATCTCGGCGTAGGTGCGGCCCTCGAACAGGCCGAAGCCGCGCTCGCGCAGGCCGGCGTGGGTGCGCAG
The DNA here is from genome assembly GCA_038112835.1 of Curvibacter sp. Taxonomy (GTDB): domain Bacteria; phylum Pseudomonadota; class Gammaproteobacteria; order Burkholderiales; family Burkholderiaceae_C; genus Hylemonella. Next base: position 13,661 of record JAYNNS010000026.1, read on the forward strand.
CGGTGCGCCCGTGGCGGCGGCGATGGCCTGCGCGGTCTCGTGCGCGCGCTGCAGGTCGCTGCTGTAGACGGCATGCAGGGCATCGCGCGCGGCCAGCGCGCGGGCCAGGCGCCGGGCCTGCCAGCGGCCGGTGTCATTGAGCGGGATGTCCAGATGGCCCTGGATGCGCGTATCGACGTTCCAGGCGGTTTCGCCGTGGCGGATGGCGAGAATGCGCGTGCTCGTTTCCATTCAGCGCGGAATCTCGACCTTCACGCGGCGCGCGCCGGCCGGCGGCTGCGGGAAGTCCTTGAGCGCGGCGGCCAGGGTGGCGCGCAGGATGTTGTAGCGGTCGTTCCACGGGCCTTCGTGCGTGGCGCGGGTCTCGTAGACCACCTGGTTGCCCCGCAGGTCGCGGATCAGCAGCGTGACCTCATGCCGGTACTGGCTGGGTGGCGGAAAGCGCATGCCCATGCCGACCATGGCGCCGGAGCCGTAGTAGCCGCCGCCCGAGCCGATGAAGATGGAGGTGCGGCCGCTGTAGGGGCGACCCCAGTCGTCCACGTAGAAGGACTCCATGCGCGTGCTGACCTGCACGCTGTAGCGCGGGTTCTGTTCGTCCCGCACTAGGCCGACTTCGGTCAGCTCGGCCTCGGCGATGGCTTCGACCGACTCGGTCTCCACCGGGTCGGTCTGGGACGGCAGGCGCTCGAAGCGGTAGCGCGCGCCGGACTCGATGGGCGCGGCCTCGGCGGGGGTGGCGGTGCGCACCTGCGACTCGATCAGGCGCATGCTGGAGCAGCCCGCCAGCAGCAGCGCGGCGGTGAGCAGGGTGGCCAGACGCATCATGACGGCTCCTTGGATTTCAGGGCTGGAGGCTCAGAGCTGCACCACCTGCATGCCGGGCAGGGCGGGCGAGGCGGGCAGCTCCTCCTCGTCGAAGGCCAGGTCGCCGTTGGCGTCGGGCACGCCCGTGGCCTTCAGGTGGCGGAAGTCGTGCAGCGAGGCGTCCATCAGGTGCGATGGCACGACGTTCTGCAGCGCGGTGAACATGGTCTCGAGCCGACCCGGGTATTTCTTCTCCCACTCGCGCAGCATGTGGCCCACCTGCTTGCGTTGCAGGTTCTCCTGGCTGCCGCAGAGCGTGCAGGGAATGATGGGGAACTGGCGGTGCTCGGCCCAGCGGATCAGGTCCTTCTCGACCACATAGGCCATGGGGCGGATCACGATGAACTCGCCGTTGTCGCTGGTGAGCTTGGGGGGCATGCCCTTGAGCTTGCCACCGAAGAACATGTTGAGGAAGAAGGTCTGCAGCATGTCGTCGCGGTGGTGGCCCAGCGCGAGCTTGTTGCACTTCAGCTCACGCGCCACCCGGTACAGGATGCCGCGGCGCAGCCGGCTGCACAGGCTGCACATGGTCTTGCCTTCGGGGATGTTCTTCTTGACGATGGAATAGGTATCCTGCGTCTCGATGTGGAACTCGATGCCCAGCTTGGACAGGTATTCGGGCAGGATGTGGTCGGGGAAGCCTGGTTGCTTCTGGTCCAGGTTGACGGCGACCAGCGTGAAGTCGATCGGCGCGCGGCTCTTGAGCTTCATCAGGATGTCCAGCATGCCGTAGC
>JAYNNS010000027.1:0-15201 GCA_038112835.1 Curvibacter sp.
CCCCTGCGGCCTGAACGCCGATTCCCGAGCGATCTGCGCGGATAAGGCGTTCTCAGGCCGGCCCAAATCCCCTCTGGCACCAATGGCTGTCGCGCGCAAAATCAATCGGCGACCGGCTTGAAACGCCTAAAATGGCATCAAGCTATGTGTTTCCCTCGCATCCCTACTGGAGCTGCACTTGAACAATCAGTGGTTTTCTAAAGTCGCCGTGTGGCTGGTCGTTGCGCTGGTCCTCTTCACGGTGTTCAAGCAGTTCGATGCCCGCACGGCGGGCGCGACCGGCACGGTGGGCTATTCCGAATTCCTGGACGAAGTCCAGAACGGCCGCATCAAGAGCGCGCTGATCCAGGAAGGGCCGGGCGGCACCGAGATCGTGGCCACCACCGTCGATGACCGCAAGGTCCGCACCACGGCCACCTACCTGGATCGTGGCCTGATCGGTGACCTGCGCAATGCCGGCGTGCGCTTCGACGTCAAGCCGCGCGAGGAAGGCTCCCTGCTCATGACCCTGCTGGTCAGCTGGGGCCCCATGCTGCTGCTGATCGGCGTCTGGATCTTCTTCATGCGCCAGATGCAGGGCGGCGGCAAGGGCGGCGCCTTCAGCTTCGGCAAGAGCAAGGCGCGCATGCTCGACGAGAACAACAACCAGGTCACCTTCGCCGACGTCGCGGGCTGTGACGAGGCCAAGGAAGAGGTCAAGGAAGTCGTGGACTTCCTGAAGGACCCGCAGAAATTCCAGAAGCTCGGTGGCCGCATTCCGCGTGGCCTGCTGCTGGTCGGCCCCCCGGGCACCGGCAAGACCCTGCTGGCCAAGGGCATCGCCGGCGAGGCCAAGGTGCCCTTCTTCAGCATCTCGGGTTCCGACTTCGTCGAGATGTTCGTCGGCGTGGGCGCCGCGCGCGTGCGCGATATGTTCGAGAACGCCAAGAAGAACGCACCCTGCATCATCTTCATCGACGAGATCGACGCCGTGGGCCGCCAGCGTGGCGCAGGCCTGGGCGGTGGCAACGACGAGCGCGAGCAGACCCTCAACCAGATGCTGGTCGAGATGGACGGTTTCGAGACCAACCTGGGCGTGATCGTGGTGGCTGCCACCAACCGCCCCGACATCCTGGACGCCGCGCTGCTGCGCCCCGGCCGTTTCGACCGCCAGGTCTATGTGACGCTGCCCGACATCCGCGGCCGCGAGCAGATCCTCAACGTGCACATGCGCAAGGTCCCGCTGGGCCAGGACGTCAACGCCAGCGTGATCGCGCGCGGCACGCCCGGCATGAGCGGTGCCGACCTGGCCAACCTGTGCAACGAGGCCGCGCTGATGGCTGCCCGCCGCAACGCGCGCGTGGTCGAGATGCAGGACTTCGAGAAGGCCAAGGACAAGATCTTCATGGGCCCCGAGCGCAAGAGCATGGTCATGCCCGAGGAAGAGCGCCGCAACACGGCCTACCACGAGTCCGGCCATGCGCTCATCGGCAAGCTGCTGCCCAAGTGTGATCCGGTGCACAAGGTCACCATCATCCCGCGCGGCCGCGCGCTGGGCGTGACCATGAGCCTGCCCGAGAAGGATCGCTACAGCTACGACCGCGACTACATGCTGAACCAGATCAGCATGCTCTTCGGCGGCCGTATCGCCGAAGAAGTGTTCATGAACCAGATGACCACAGGCGCTTCCAACGACTTCGAGCGCGCGACCAACCTGGCGCGCGACATGGTCATGAAGTACGGCATGAGCGATGCGCTGGGCCCCATGGTCTATGCCGAGAACGAGGGCGAGGTCTTCCTCGGTCGCTCGGTGACCAAGACCACCAACATCTCCGAGCAGACCATGCAGAAGGTCGACGCCGAGGTGCGCCGCATCATCGACGAGCAGTACGCTCTGGCGCGCACGCTCATCGAGGACAACTCCGACAAGATGCATGCCATGGCCAAGGCCCTGCTCGAGTGGGAAACGATCGACACCGAGCAGCTTGACGACATCATGGCCGGCAAGGAGCCGCGTCCGCCCAAGGACTGGACGCCGCGCACGCCGAGTTCCGGTGGCGGCGACGCCGGCGGCAGCCCGGCGGTCAAGACCGATCCTTCGCCGTCGGCGGCCTGAAGCGCGGAGCGCTATCATCACCAACGGGGCTGATCGCCCCGTTTTCTTTTTCCACCATGCATTGGCAGACCACCCGCTATCGCATAGCCCTGTCGCGGCCGCAGGTCATGGGCATCGTCAACATCACGCCCGACTCCTTTTCCGGCGGCAGCCATCCGCAGGCCGCGGCTGCCCTGGCGCACTGCGAACAGCTGCTCAAGGACGGTGCCGACATCCTGGGCCTGGGCGCTGAATCCACCCGGCCCGGAGCGGCGACCGTGACGGTGGAACCGGAGCTGGACCGCCTTCTGCCCGTGCAGGGCGGGGCGCTGCTGCTCCGTGTCGCGCGTCCCCGGCCCCGAACCTGCTCCTCGCCGCCCCCGTCGCCCCCGTGCCCGTGGAACAGGAGCTGGACCGCCTGCTGCCCGTGCTGCGCGGGGCGCTGCAGCTCGGTGTGCCGGTCTCCATCGACACCTACAAGCCGCGCGTCATGCAGGCCTGTCTGGACCTGGGCGCCGACATCGTCAACGATATCTGGGCCCTGCGCTGGCAGGATATAGCCGATCCGCTCGATGGGCGGGAGGTCGTCGCGGGCCATGCGAGCTGTGGTGTCTGCCTCATGCACATGCACGGCGAGCCGCGCACCATGCAGGTCCGGCCCATGGAGGGCGAGGTGCTGCCTGCCGTCCGTGACTTTTTGCGCGATATGGCCCGGGATCTGCACGGGCGCGGGGTCGCCCGCGAGCGGATCACCCTCGATCCTGGGATAGGCTTCGGCAAGACCGTGGCGCAGAACTTCTCGCTGCTGGCCCGCCAGGCGGAACTGCTGGACCTGGGCCATCCCTTGCTGGCCGGCTGGTCGCGCAAGTCCTCGCTCGGGGCCGTGGCCGGCCTGCGGCCGGGCAGCGCGGTGCCGGCGGGACAGCACGAGCGCCTGGCGCCCAGCATCGCGGCCGCGCTGCTGGCCGTGGAGCGCGGCGCCGCGATCGTGCGCGTGCACGATGTGCGCGAAACGGTGCAGGCGCTGCAGGTCCTGGAAGCTATAAAATAAGTAGCAAACAAGTCGATCATCATCAGGGGACAGACGCATGAGCAGGAAATACTTCGGCACCGACGGCATCCGTGGCACGGTGGGGCAGGCCCCCATCACGCCGGATTTCGTGCTGCGCCTGGCGCATGCCGTGGGCCGTGTGCTCAAGCGCACGGAAGAGCGCCCGGTGGTGCTGATCGGCAAGGACACGCGCATCTCGGGCTATATGCTGGAGAGCGCGCTCGAGTCCGGCTTCAATTCGGCCGGGGTGGACGTGGTGCTGCTCGGCCCCCTGCCCACACCGGGCGTGGCCTACCTCACGCGCGCGCAGCGCGCCTCGCTGGGCGTGGTCATCAGCGCCAGCCACAACGCCTATCCCGACAACGGCATCAAGTTCTTCAGCGCCCAGGGCACCAAGCTCTCCGACGAATGGGAGCTGGCCGTGGAGGCCGCGCTGGAAGAACCGCCGGTCTGGGTCGATTCGGCCAGTCTGGGCCGGGCGCGCCGGCTCGACGATGCCTCGGGGCGCTACATCGAGTTCTGCAAGAGCACGTTTGCCGGCGACCTCACGCTCAAGGGCCTGAAGATCGTGGTCGATGCCGCGCACGGCGCGGCCTACCAGATCGCGCCCAAGGTCTTCCATGAGCTGGGTGCCGAGGTCATGGCCATCGGCTGCGCGCCCGACGGCCTGAACATCAACCACGAGGTCGGGGCCACCCACACCGAAGCCCTGATGGCGGCGGTCCAGGCGCACCAGGCCGACTACGGCGTGGCGCTCGACGGCGATGCCGACCGCCTGATGATGGTCGATGCCTCGGGCCGCCTCTACAACGGCGACGAGCTGCTCTATCTCATGGTGGACGACCGGTTGGGCCGCGACGAGCACGTGCCCGGCGTGGTGGGCACGCTCATGACCAATATGGCCGTGGAAGTGGCGCTGAAGAAGCGTGGTGTGCAGTTCGTGCGGGCCAAGGTCGGCGACCGCTACGTGCTGGAGGAGCTGCACAAGCACCAGTGGCTGCTGGGCGGCGAGGGCTCGGGCCACCTGCTGGCGCTGGACAAGCAGACCACGGGCGACGGCCTGGTCTCGGCCCTGCAGGTGCTGCAGACCTGCGTGCGCAGCGAGAAAACCATGGCCGAACTGCTGGCCGACGTCACGCTGTTCCCGCAGACCCTGATCAATGTACGCCTGCAGCCGGGCGTGGACTGGAAGGCCAACACAGGCCTGAGCAGCGAGACCCGGGCCGTCGAGGCCGAACTCGGCGACAGCGGCCGCGTGCTGATCCGTGCCAGCGGTACCGAGCCGCTGGTGCGCGTCATGGTCGAGGCACGCGACGCGAAGCAGGCCCGTGCCTGCGCCGAGCGTCTGGCCGCGACCCTGCGCTGAGCTTCAGGCTCGCGCGGATCGCGGCGCCCAGGCGTTGACCATGGCGACCAGCGAGAGCATGACCGGTACCTCAACCAGTACACCGACCACCGTGGCCAGGGCGGCGCCCGAGTTCAGTCCGAACAGTGAGATGGCCACTGCCACGGCGAGCTCGAAGAAGTTCGACGTGCCGATCAGGCAGGCCGGACCGGCCACATCGTGCGGTAGCTTGAGCCAGCGCGCGGCGTACCAGCTCAGGAAGAAGATGCCGTAGGTCTGCAGGATCAGCGGCACGGCAATCAGCACGATGACCTGGGGTTGGGCCACGATGGTGCCGGCCTGGAAGCCGAACAGCAGCACCACGGTGGCGATCAGGCCCACGATGGACCAGGCCTTGAGCCGGCCCACAAGCCTGCCCAAGGCCTGGGGCCCGCCACCCTGCAGCAGCCGGCGTGTCACCATGCCGGCGGCCAGCGGCAGCACCACGTAAAGCACGGTCGAGAGCAGAAGCGTTTCCCAGGGCACGGTGATCTTCGTCACACCCAGCAGGAAGGCGGCAATCGGTGCGAAGGCCACCACCATGATGAGGTCGTTCACCGACACCTGGACCAGGGTGTAGCTGGCGTCACCCTTGACCAGCTGGCTCCAGACGAAGACCATGGCCGTGCAGGGGGCCACGCCCAGCAGGATCATGCCGGCGATGTACTCGCTGGCCGATTGCGGATCGACCCAGGGCGCGAACAGGTAGTGAAAGAAAAGCACCCCCAGCGCTGCCATGGTGAAGGGCTTGATGAGCCAGTTCACCCCCAGGGTCAACAGCAGGCCGCGCGGCTTGCGCCCCACATCCTTGATGGCCGACCAGTCGATCTGGATCATCATCGGATAGATCATCACCCAGATGAAGACGGCAACCACCAGGTTGACATGCGCGATCTCGATGGCAGCGACCACCTGGAACAGGCCGGGCAACAGCAGGCCCAGGCCCACGCCGGTGGCGATACCCAGCGCGACCCACAGGGTCAGGAAGCGTTCGAACAAACCCATGGCGCTGTGTCTCAGTCTTTCTGGCCGAGCTCGCGGGCGCTCTGCTGGATCAGTTGACCGGCCAGTTTTTCCGGCGGCAGGCTGACCAGCAGGTCCAGGCGGCGCTTGATCGCCTGCAGCGTCTTGCGAAAGGCTTCGAGCTTCTGCTCCTCGCTGCCCTGCACCTCGGACGGATCGGCATAGCCCCAGTGGGCCGTGGCCGGATGGCCGGGCCAGATGGGGCAGACCTCGCCCGCGGCGTTGTCGCAGACCGTGATGATCAGGTCCATCTGCGGCGCGCTGGCGCCGGCGAATTCGTCCCAGCTCTTGCTGCGCAGATGCGTCGTGTCGATGCCGGCCGCCTGCAGCACCTGCAGGCCCAGCGGGTTGGGCTGCTGGTTGGCACGCGGGCTGCTGCCGGCCGACCAGGCCTGGAAGCGGCCGTTGCCGATGTGGTTCAGGGTGGCTTCGGCCAGGATGCTACGCGCCGAGTTGTGCGTGCAGAGGAAGAGGACGTTCAGGGGTTTCGGGGTGTTCATGGTCGGGAGGCTCGGGAAGTTCAGCAGCAGGACGTGGAACCGTTGGTCGTTCGGCCTGCCGCGGGGGCGCAGCAGGCCCCCTGGGCGGCCGTGGGCGCGGTGACAGGCCGGGCCTGTGTGTTCGGGGCGCAGCAGACGGCGGCCTCGCCAGCTGCGGAGGTTTGCCGGCTGAACACAGGGATGCTGTCCAGGGTCTGGAACTGCTCCCAGGCGATGCCCTGCGGATCGGTGATCCAGTACTTGTCGCTGCGCGCATAGCAGCAGGTGGTCTCGCCTTCGTCGAGCAGGGCCATGTCGGCCTGCCGGGCCTGGGCCTTGAGCGCCTGCAGTTCCTCGGCCGTCTCGACCTGGATGCCCAGATGGTCGATGCCGGGCTGCGCGCCGCGGGTGGAGATGGCGAAGTTCAGTGGCGGGTCCTGCAGCATCCATTTCGCGTAGTCGCTCTCGGTGCGCGTGGGTTGTTGCTGGAACATGGCCGTGTAGAACGCGATGTTCTGTGCCAGGTCCTCGACATGCAGATGGAGATGGAAGCGTTTCATGATGAGGCCTCGGCTGGATCAGCAGCAGACCGCCTGGCGGCCGCGGGCCGGTACGGCCTCGCAGACGCCGCCCTGGCAGCAGTGTTCGGTCAGGTAGGCCAGCAGGGCGTTCATCTGCGCGAAATGGGCGCGGTAGACCAGATGGCGGCCGTCGGGCTGGCTGGTGGCCAGGCCGGCATGGACCAGTTCCTTGAGGTGGAAGGAGAGGGCGCTGGGGCTGATCTCCAGTTCTTCGGCCAGCACCCCCGGCGTGAGCCCCTCGGGGCCGGCCACCACCAGGGCGCGGAAGGCCCGCAGCCGCTGGGCCTGGGCCAGCGCGGCGAGGGCGCCCAGAGCCTCGGATTCACCGTACTTGGATTTTTTCATGCTTCAATGATACTTGAAAAAGTGAAATGAAATCCGGGTCCGGGCCTGCTACCGTTCGCGTCACCGATCTGTCATGTGACGGCCACAAAGCCGTCACGCGGCCTCTCCACACTGGAGGCCATGCAAGACAGCCGCCCTCCTGTTGCACGCGAACCCGGTGAGGCCGGGGCCGGCCCGCTGGCCGCCCTGGGCACGGCCCGCCTGCGCGATGCGGGCTGGCTGCCCGGCGAAGAGGAGGGCGAGGCCGTCCCGCGCACCCAGGTCCTGCACGCCTGGACGCTGGCGCCCGAGCAGCGGGCCAGCGGCCTGCTGTTCCAGCCCCTGGACGGCAACCCTCGCCATGGCGTGCTGGCGTTGTTCGTGGACCAGGGCGAGCTGCAGGGCGCGATCGAGATCGTGGAGCGCCAGGGGCGCTGGCTGGTCATGCCCGACAGCCTGCGTGCCCGCAGCCTGGCCGTGGCGGCCATGGCGCAGCCCGGCTCGCGCACGCAGCTGCGTTCCAGCATCGCGGGCACGCCCGACCGGCGCTTCATCTTCTTCAACAGCGTACGCGAGGGCGGCACGGCCACCCTGGTCGAACGTCGCCGCGATGGAGGCATCGCCGTCACCTGATGGAACGCACTGGCCCCGCTGACCCCGGGGCTTTTTGACCACCGGATCCGATGAACTGATTCAGAAAAGGAGCAAGAAAAATGAAAGAACTGCCCAATCCCACGTTTCCGCTGTCACCCGTCGCCCTGCCCCGGGGGTCGCTTCACCGCCCGACTCAGGACCACCTTGCAACGCAGCGCGGCGGCATTGAAGTCTCGTGGGCGCGCCATCTCGACGAGGTCCGCGCCGCCCAGCGCCTGAGGTACGACATCTTCGCCAACGAGATGGGCGCACGCCTGAACACGCCCGTGGCCGACCACGACGTGGACCTGTTCGACGATTACTGCGAGCACCTGCTGGTGCGCGACCAGGCCACGCAGCAGGTCATCGGCACCTACCGCGTGCTCACCCCCGGGCAGGCGCAGCGCATCGGCAGCACCTACAGCGAGCTGGAATTCGACCTCACGCGCCTGCGTGCGCTGCGCGAGCGCATGGTCGAGCTGGGCCGCAGCTGCGTGCACCCGGACTTCCGCCACGGCGGCGTCATCATGGCCCTGTGGGGTGCCTTGGCCGAATTCATGGTGCGCAACCGCCTCGACACCATGATCGGCTGTGCCAGCATCCCCATGCTGCACAACGGCGTGGTCAGCGGTGACGTGGCCGCCAGCATCTGGCGCCAGGTGCGCGAGACGCATCTGGCCCCCATCGAGCACCAGGTCTGGCCGCGCCTGCCGCTGCCCGTGGACGAGCTCGACAGCCATCTGGAGGTGGAGCCGCCCGCGCTGATCAAGGGCTACCTGCGCCTGGGCGCCAAGGTGCTCGGGGCGCCGGCCTGGGATCCGGACTTCAACAGCGCCGACCTGCCCATGCTCATGCGCATCGCCGACCTGCCGGCGCGCTACCGCAAGCACTTCCTGGGGGCCTGATGAAGCACCCGCCCGAGCACGGTGGCCACTGGCTGGGTCAGGCCATGGCGCGCAGCGGTGCGAGCCACGATCCGGACGAGGACAAGGGCACGCGTCGTTACCGCAGCGTCTTCATCTCCGATCTGCACCTGGGCACGCCCGGCTGCCGCGCCGAGGACCTGCTCGCCTTCCTCAAGGCCAGCTCCTGCGAGCAGCTCTACCTGGTGGGCGACATCATCGACGGCTGGCAGCTGCGCCGCCGCTGGTTCTGGCCGCAGGCGCACAACGACGTGGTGCAGAAGCTGCTGCGCGCCGCGCGCAAGGGCTGCCGTGTCATCTTCGTGCCGGGCAACCACGACGAATTCGCACGCGGTTTCATCGGCCACCAGTTCGGCGGCATCGAGGTGGTGGACGACGCCGTCCACACCACGGCCACGGGCCAGCGCCTGTGGGTGACGCACGGTGACTACTTCGACGGCGTGATCCAGTACGCCAAGTGGCTGGCCTACGTGGGCGACAACCTCTACGAGTTCGCCCTGCGCCTGAACCGCTACCTCAACCATCTGCGCGCCAGGTTCGGTTTGCCCTACTGGTCGCTCTCGGCCTACCTCAAGCTCAAGGTCAAGAAGGCCGTGAGTTTCATCAACGACTTCGAGCAGGCCGTGGCCCACGAGGCCCGCAAGCGCGGGCACCAGGGCGTGGTCTGCGGCCACATCCACCATGCGGAGATGCGCGAGATCGACGGCGTGCTCTACTGCAACGATGGCGACTGGGTCGAGAGCCTGACCGCGCTGGTCGAGCACCACGACGGCCGGCTGGAGATCGTGCGCTGGGGCGACCCGGCCCCGGTGGCGGGCCAGTCCGTGCCGGCGCGGGTGACGGTTGCGGCATGAGGGCGGTGCGAGCGGCTGGTGCCGCCGCGGCGCACGCGCCCGCCCGTGTCACACTTGTCATACAACTGTCATCCGGAATGTAAACAATCTGTCATGACCTTTTCATCCGACCGACTGGAAATGAACGTGCCGGCCGCTCCCGCCACCTCCGTGTCCGCACTGCCCCTGCTGGACCGCGACCACAGCATCCTGGCCTTCAACTGGCGGGTCTTCGACTGGGCCTGCCGCGCCGACGTACCGCTGCTGGAGCGGCTGCGCTACCTGTGCATCGTCTCCTCCAACCTGGACGAATTCTTCGAGGTCCGGGCCGAGCCGCACCTGGCCGCGCTCAAGGTGCAGGACCAGCAGGGGACCTATACCGCGGCCTCGTTCGAGCGCCTGTCCACGGCCATCCACGCGCTCGTGGAGCGCCAGTACGCGCTCTACAACGAGGAACTCATGCCCGCCTTCGAGCAGCAGGGCCTCAAGATCGTCTCCCACGGTGAGCGCAACGCCACCCAGCGGCGCTGGGTGCACCAGTATTTCGAGAGCGAGGTCAAGCCCCTGCTGATCCCCGTGGGCCTCGATCCCTCGCACCCCTTCCCGCAGGTGGCCAACAAGTCGCTCAACTTCATCGTGCGCCTGGACGGGCACGACGCCTTCGGCCGCGCCAACGACATCGCCATCGTCAAGGTGCCGCGCGCCCTGCCGCGCCTCATCCCCGTGCCGGACAAGCTCTGCGGCAAGCGCCGGCTCTTCGTCTCGCTGTCCAGCGTGATCCGCGCGCACCTGGACGAGCTCTTCCCCGGTCGCCAGGTCACCCAGTTCTCGCAGTTCCGCGTCACGCGCCACTCCGATCTGGCCGTGGACGAGGACGACGTCAAGAACCTGCGCACCGCCCTGCGCCAGGGCCTGCAGCACCGCCACTACGGCCAGGCCGTGCGGCTGGAGGTATCAGCCGGCTGCTCGCAGTACCTGTCCGATTTTCTGCTGCGCCAGTTCGAGCTGCCCGAGGGCGCGCTCTACCGCGTGCACGGCCCCGTCAACCTGGTGCGCCTGGGCCAGCTCGTGGACCTGGTGGACGAGCCGCGCCTGCGTTTCCCGCCCTACAAGGCCGCCTACCCGGCCCAGCTGCAGGCGGGGCCGTCGATCTTCGAGCAGCTCAAGCGCGGCGACGTGCTGATCCACCAGCCCTACGAGAGCTTCGACGGCGTGCTCGATTTCCTGCGCGAGGCCGTCAACGACCCGCAGGTGCTGGCCATCAAGCAGACCATCTACCGCACCGGCGCCCACTCCGTGCTCATGGACCTGCTGCGCGAGGCCGTGCGCCGTGGCAAGGAAGTGACCGTGGTGCTGGAGCTCAAGGCGCGCTTCGACGAAGAGGTCAACATCAACTGGGCCGAACAGCTCGAGTCCATCGGCGTGCAGGTGCTCTACGGCGTGGTCGGGCTCAAGACCCACGCCAAGATGATGCTGGTCACACGGCGCGAGGGCAAGGCGCTCAAGCGCTACGCCCATCTCTCCACCGGCAACTACAACCCGGTGACCGCGCGCTTCTACACCGACCTCAGCCACCTCACGGCCGACACCGCGCTGACCGCCGATGTGGAGCACGTGTTCGTGCACCTGGCCGGGCAGAGCAAGCTGCCGCGCATGAACCGCCTGTGGCTCGCACCCTTCCAGCTGCATCGGCGCCTGCTGGAGAAGATCGACCAGCTGGGCGCGGCCGCAGCGGCAGGCCGCAGCACCCGCCTGGTCGCCAAGATGAACGCGCTGACCGATGAGGCGCTGATCCGCGCGCTCATCGCCGCCGGTCGCCAGGGGGTGAAGATCGACCTCATCGTGCGCGGTGCCTGCATGCTGCCGGCCCAGCTGCCGGGGCAGACCGAGAACATCCGTGTGCGCTCGCTGATCGGCCGCTTCCTCGAGCATGCGCGGGTCTTCTACTTCCGCGTCGACGAGGAAGAGGAGCTCTACCTCTCCAGCGCCGACTGGATGAACCGCAACATGCTGCGCCGCGTGGAACTGGCCTGGCCCGTCACCGAGCCGGCCCTGCGCCAGCGCATCATCGACGAATGCCTGGTCGCCGGCCTGCACGACGTACCGGGTTCCTGGGAGTTGCGCCCGGACGGCCGCTACGAGCGCGTGCGTCCGGCCCACGGCCGCAGCGCACCCGGCGCACAGGACGCGCTGATGGTCCGCTATGGCCAGCCGGGAGCGCGCTGAGATGGACTTGCTGCTGTGGCGTCACGCGGAAGCGCATGAAGCCCAGCCGGGGCAGGACGACCTGTCGCGCGCATTGACGCCGCGTGGCGAGAAGCAGGCCGCACGCATGGCGGCCTGGCTGGACCGCCAGCTGCCCGAGGGCACGCGCATCCTGTCCAGCCCGGCCCGGCGCACCGAGCAGACCGCCCAGGCCCTGGGCCGCAGGTACAAGCTGCGTGAGGAGCTGGGGCCCCATGCCACGGTCGAGCAGCTGCTGCAGCTGGTGCGATGGCCCGAAGGCAAGGGCGTCATCCTGCTGGTCGGGCACCAGCCCGTGCTGGGCCAGACCATCGCGCGCCTGCTGTCCATCCACGGCAGCGAGTGCAGCGTGAAGAAGGGCGCGGTCTGGTGGCTGCGCCATCGCCTGCGCGACGGTGTCTCGCAGACCACGCTGGTGTCGGTGCAGTCGCCCGACGTACTCTAGCCGCCCTTGGCCTTCGCGGGCAGGGCCTGGAGCGCGGCCAGCAGAGCCTTGTCGTTCAGCGCCGCCAGCAGCTTCAGGCCGGCGCGCAGCAGCTCGCTCTTCTTGCTCGGGCGCCCCAGGCCGGCGCTGCGCTCCTTCAGCGTGGCCAGCACCGCGTGCTCGTCCCGTGGCATGACAAAGCTGTCGCGCACACGCTTGACCTTGCGGACCTTTTCCTTGGCGGCCCTGGCCTGCACCGGCTGGGGCGCCGGCGTGCTCCGGGGGGTCTTCCCGGTCTTTTTCTGCGGTGCCGTTGCGGCGGCCTTGCGCGGCGCCGGGGGGCGGGTCGCCTTCTTGCGCGGGGCGGGTGTGGACGGTGCGGTGGAAGTCGTTGTTGTCATGGTGGAGGCGAGTGCGGCAAAGTGATCGGAGACTTTTTATACCGTCTTCCTCCCGTGGCCGCTACCGTGTCGGCAAAACGTCATCTCGGCGCCATCGCTTCGTCATGAAACGGTCATCGTGGGGCGTCACAGTGGCTGACATCAGAACAGTCGTTGGGGCGCATGGCCCCGTCCAGCATGTCGGCCCTGCTTTGCGCTGAGGCGCTGTCTGCGCCCATGGCGCCGTCCCTTCCCATGATCGATTACGTCCGCCTCTTTGCCGCCGAGTTCTGGCCCGTGCTCCAGGGGCGCGAGGGGCCCCTGGCCCGGCTGATGCGCGCGGATGCGCTGTACACCGTGTTCCAGCCCATCGTCGATCTCAAGAGCGCGGCCGTCCACGCCCACGAGGCCCTGGTCCGCGGTCCCGCCGGCAGCTGGTTGCAGTCGCCCGATGCCCTGCTGCGCGCCGCGCAGGAGGAGGGGCTGCTCTACGAATTCGAGCTCTTCTGTGTCTACACCGCGCTGCGTCACTGGGGCGGGCTGCGCCAGCCCGGGCGCCTTTTCCTCAACATCAGCGCCCACGCCCTGGAGCGTCTGGTCCATGTGGGCGGCGCCCAGACCCTGGCGCGCGCCATGCGCGGGCTGCAGGTTTCGCCGCGCATGGTGGTGCTGGAGATCACCGAGCACGAGCGCGTGCACGACATGGACGCCCTGGTCGAGGTGGCGCGCGTGCTGCATTCCGTCGGCCTGGCGCTGGCACTGGACGACTTCGGCGACGGCCGCTCCAGCCTGCGCCTGTGGTCGCAGCTCAAGCCCGACATCGTCAAGATCGACAAGTACTTCAGCCGCGGCATCCACCACAGCGCCGACCAGCTCAAGACCCTGCAGGCCCTGCTGCAGATCGCCGACGTCTTCGGCACCGCCCTGGTGGCCGAGGGCATCGAGAACGAGGCCGACCTGCGCGTGATCCGCGACCTCGGCCTGTCCTACGGCCAGGGCTACTTCCTCGGCCGGCCCGGCACCGAAGTGCAGTCCGATGCGCTGCCCGAGGCCGGCCGCGTGCTGCAGGACACGCGCGTGGCCGTCATGCCCGAGCAGCGCTACGTGGCGCGCAGCGGCCAGCTGCGCCACCTTTCGGTGATCCATGCGCCCGCGCTGGACCCGGCCGCGAGCAATGACGAGGTGGCCGCCATCTTCCAGGCCCATCCCGAGCTGCACGCCCTGGCCGTGGTGGACGACGAGCGCCCGCTGGCCATCATCAACCGCCAGCAGTTCATGGACCACTACGCCACGCTCTACTTCCGCGAGATCTTCGGACGCAAGTCCTGCATGCTGCACGCCAACCAGCAGCCGCGCCTGATCGAGCGCAGCCACGACATCGAGGAGCTGATCGGCATTCTCACCTCGCAGGACCAGCGCTACCTCAGCGACGGCTTCATCGTCACCGAGAACGGCCGCTATGTCGGCCTGGGCACGGGCGACCAGCTGGTGCGCTCGGTCACCGAGCTGCGGCTGGAGGCCGCACGCCATGCCAACCCGCTGACCTTCCTGCCGGGCAACATCCCCATCAGCCTGCACATCCGGCGTCTGCTGGAGAGCGGCGGCGAGTTCAGCGCCTGCTACATCGACATGAACAACTTCAAGCCCTACAACGACCACTACGGCTACTGGCGGGGCGACGAGATGATCCGCCTGCTCGCGCGCCTGGCGGCGGCGCACAGCGATCCGCAGTGCGACTTCGTGGGCCATGTGGGCGGCGACGACTTTCTCATCCTGTTCCAGAGCGTGGACTGGGAGCGACGCTGCCGGGCCATCGTGGCCGACTTCGCCGCCCAGGCGCGCGAGCTCTACGACACGCCCGCGCGCCTGGCCGGCGGCATCGAGGCCGAGGACCGCCATGGCGTGCAGCGCTTCTTCCCCTGCACCACGGTGTCCATCGGTGCCGTGCGGGTCTGCTGCGGCGCCTACCGCGACGCCGAGGAGGTGGCCACCCGCGCCGCCCATGCCAAGCGCCTGGCCAAGTCGCAGGCCTCGGGCCTGGTCCTGCTGGATGCGCGTCCGCCCGGCGCCGGCTGCGTCAGCGCCCCGGCCCCGCTCGCCCCCACTGACTGAAACCGCCCGGAAACCCCCGCATGAACCTGAACCGCTACAAGATCTCCACCCGACTCGCGCTGGGCTTCGGCGCCATGGCCCTGCTGGTCCTGCTGCTGGGCCTGCTGGCCTTGCGCCAGCTGCAGGCCGTGCAGGACCGCTTTGCCGGTCTGCAGCAGCAGAGCTACCCGCGCGTGGTGACGGTCTACCGCGTCAAGGCCCTGGTGCTCGACAGCGCCAGCACCCTGCGCAACCTCTTCGTGATCGTCAGCGAGCCCGAGATCCGGCGCCAGCTGCAGCGTGTGGACCAGCTCACGCAGCAGAGCGCGCAGCTGCTGCAGCAGCTCCAGCAGACCACGGCCCCGGGCGAGGCCCCGACCTGGTTCGAGGCGGCCCGGCAGGCGCAACCGAGGCCGGCCTGATCCTGATCCGCGAGGTGGAGAAGGAACAGCAGGCCTACCTGAAGGCACTCGAGGCCCTGATCGCCCAGGAGGAGGCGCAGATGGAGGCCTCGGCGGTCGCGGTCGAAGGCGCGGCGCGGCAGGCCCTGCTGCAGACGGTGGCCGTGCTGCTGCTGGCGGTGCTCGCGGCCCTGGGCCTGGCGCTGGGCCTGATGCGCTCCATCCAGCGCCCGCTGCTGCGGGCCGGGCGCCTGGCGCGCGCCGTGGCCGCCGGCGACCTGACGCTGCGTGCCGACGCCCGTGGGCGCGACGAGGTCTCGGCCCTGCTGGCCACGCTGGGTGAGATGCAGGTGCAA
>JAYNNS010000028.1:0-8294 GCA_038112835.1 Curvibacter sp.
CCCCTATCTGGCACCGGTCCCGTACCGCGGCAAGACCAACACTCCCTCTTATGTGGTCCACGTCGCGCAGCAGATCGCCGAGCTGCGTGCATGCACCGTGGACGAGGTTGCGCTGCATACCAGCCGCAATTTTGAATCCCTGTTCAAGGGCTGCACGGCATCCGACTGAAGTTCAGAAGTCACATCAAATACTTCTGAAAGTCCTTTGATTTTTAATATTTTTGAATTTCAGTAGGCTGCCTTATTACTGCCGGAGCGCGGGCAGGCGATATCTTATTAACTTTATACGATGTATAAGCCTTGAAGGTTGGTTACTGCCCGGAAGATTTTTCGGGCTTATGCAAAAAAAGGGATTGGTCCGGCGCTTGAACAGCCGGCTTTTCAGGACGCGAGGCGGCATCGCTGGCACGCTGCGACCCGGGCCGCGAACTGGCGCAGCCGGCAGGGTGAGGCCGTGGGGTGCTTCGACCGCCTACAGTCTCCGGTGGCTGGGGTTGGCCGGTCGGGTACCCCTCCCGGCGCTCTGCATGGGGCTGCGCCCCATACCCCCGGCGCCGGCGGGGCCCCTCAGAGCCGAACTGAGCCAGCCAGGAGCGGTAGGTCTTGTGCGTGAATGCGCTCACTGAATGTCCTCCTCGCTGCGCACGGCCAGCGACAGCGGCTCCATGGCGGCATCCAAGGCGTTGAGCTGGTCGAGGAAGGCAAAGAGCCAGGACGGGCGATCATCCCCGGCGCAGGCGTCCATGGCCTCGGCATAGCAGCGGGCACGGAAGAGGGCGTCTTCCATGGCAATCGTGGCCTCAATGGCAGTCTTCATGCTGCACCCCCTGCCGCGCTCGCCTTGCCCGGGGTCTGCGCCCCGGGCAGCGGCCTTGCGCTACTGTCCGAGACTGGCTTTGAAGGCGGCTTTGCGCTGCTCGTAGAGGGCCTGCTTTTCGGCTCGGGTGAGCTTGCGAGGTTCCCCGGTTGGTTCCGGCTGGCGAGTTGTTTTAGATGGGGCATCGACCCCGCCAGGTGCGGCCCCGGCTGCGGCCTGACCGTCCAGCGAACCCCGCAGGTAGGCGTCCAGGGCGACGCAAACGAGGGCGTTGAGACTGATCCCAAGATAGCCGGCACGGGCGCGGGCATCGGCGGCGAGACCGTCAGGTAGTCTAAAAGTGGCTTGCATGGTGTCTTTATGGTATCAGAATGGTTTCATTCTGGTTGCAGCCCAACCGCCAAACTTTGCGTTTTTTTAGATGAGACAAGCCCCCGGGCCTGCGGCCCGGCCCCAGCCAGCTCGGCCAGCGCCAGCCGGAGCCGGCAAACCTCGTCATAGACCGCCCGGAAGCCGGCAGCCTGCCGCACCAGCAGTGACCACCAGGAGCCGTCCTGCGGGCTGATCTGGCGACCCTCGGGCGTGATCAGCATGCCGGCCTCGATGCGCCAGCCGGCCCAAGCCGGCGACGGCAGCTCGAACCGAGCCAGGACACGGGCCAGCTTGTAGACCGCGAACGGGATGCGGTGCGAGCCGCTTTCCCAGTTATGCCAAGTGCGTGCTGTGACCTGAAAGAATTTCCCGGCCTCGGGCAGCGACCAGCCCAGGCGGGCGCGGGCGGCCTTGAGGCGCTTGCCAAGCTGGGCGCGGGTTTCCGGGTCATGGGCGCAGGTTCTGCGATGCTGTGAACTGTGACTGTACTTCATACGATGTATATTATGTTAATAAATAAAACCATAAGAAATCAGCCCAGTTCGAAACTTACCAGGGGTGCATTCGGATCGGCGAACGACGCACCCAGGGCCATCTCCCCCTTGCCGTGCAGTACGCATTCTTCCCGTCGCAGCAGCAGCTCTGAGCGGGTGCCGGAAAAACGGATCCAGGTGCCATAGCTGCTGACATCGACCAGGAGGATGCGGCCGTGGCGCCATTCCAGCCGCGCGTGGGTCCGGGACACCCGCGGATCGGCGACCACAAACTCGCAGTGGCGGATGCGACCGACCTGCACCGGCAGCTCGAAGGCCCGGAACACCCGCTTCTGTGTCCCCCAGCTGAGATGGACCTCTTGGCCCAGCGCATCGGCACGCGCGGCCTTGCTCATGGGGTCGATGTCGCCCTGCATGGTGATGAAGTCGGTCGACTGGTCTTCGTGCCATTCGACCTGGTAGACCTTGCACGGCTCGACCCGTCCGCGCACGCTGATCGGTCCCAGCGGTCGGTAGCGTATGCCGTTGGCGCGGCTCGCATAGTCCAGTTCGGGGCTGTCGGTCCAGATTTCGTGGGGAGCGGCCAGATCGCACAGGCGCGAGGCCACGTTGACGGCATCGCCATAGCAGTCACCATTCACGATTTCGACCTCCCCGGTCGCCACGCCAACCCGGATCGGCAGGTGCTCGGCCAGCGGCTGCTGCAGCAGGTTCATCTGGTGCTGGCGCTGCAGATCCACCACGGCATGCACGGCAGCCGTGGCATCGGGGAACACCGTCAGCACGCCGTCGCCCAGGGTCTTGATGACCTGCCCGCCCCTCGCCTGCAACAAGGTGCAGATCCATTGCGTGAGCTGGGTCACCGCCCGGGTGGCGCGGGTATTGCCGAGGGACTCGAAAACGGAGGTGCTGCCCGTGAGGTCGGTGAAAACGACAGTGGTGTGGACACCCATGCAAGAACTGGATTGATTTCTTCTGGCGGCAGTTTAGGGCATGCGTCCCGGCTTGGATACCGCCGTACGCGGAGGGACAGCGACCGCTGGAGACGGATCCGATCGAACCGCGTCTCATGCAGGCTGTCTGGCAACGCTGGACAACACAATTGTCACTGGATACTCATACAGATTCCAGTAATGCGTGATGTATCTCGGGTAAACGATTGATTTACTTGTTGTTTTACCGGAACACTTGCTGGATAACCCGGTTGTGTGCCGACGCTGACAAATTTATCCTCACAGTGTCGTTGAGTTCATTGAATTCAATTCACTGAAAAACAGAACAGAGCCCATGAACAAACTGGCCAGTCAATTCATCAGCAGCATGCAGGGTTTGCTGGGTCGTCCACCGATCGATGAGAACCCCTCCTGCTTCCGGATCGAGGACATCCGGCAGGCCATGCTGGACTCACTCGGTGACGAGGGCTGCGCGAGTTACCCGCACATCGAGCGCCGCGTGCTCTTCGCGCCGGACCTGCAGGGCCTGTGGTACCTGCGGGCGGACATCATGGTCGCCCTCTCCTCCCTGCAAGGCGAGCGCGCGGCCAGCCAGCAGATCCGCCAGATCACGGCCATGTTCGAAGGCCTGCTGCCCAAGGGCATGGTCTCGCGTCCCGCAAACCTGCACCGCTGAGCCGGCGGCTCAGTGCGCGTGCCCCCAGACCAGCAGCGCATCGCGCCCCTCCACCAGCAGATCGCAGCGGGCCCCGACCGGTAGCAATACCTTGGTCGGGACATGACCAAAGGGCAGACCCGTCAGCACCGGCACCTTGAGCTGGCGGCGCAGCCAGCTCACCACGCTGGGCATGCCGAAGCCCCGGTCGTGCGGCACCCGCTTGTATTCGGTGAACTGCCCCAGAAGAATGGCCTTCTGCTGCGCCAGCACGCCCGCATGGAGCAGCTGGGTGAGCATGCGTTCGATGCGGTAGGGATGTTCGGCCACGTCCTCCAGGAACAGCAGGCCGCCCTGGACAGCGGGAAAGTAGGGTGAGCCCAGCAGGCTGCACAGCACGGAGAGGTTGCCGCCCCACAGTGGCGCGTCCTCGATCCTGATCTGTGCGTCCTCGCCCAGCCGGCGCGCCTGCCAGGGCCCGGCCGCGAGAAGGTCGGCCGCGCCTGTCCTGGGCTGGCGCCAGCCGGCCCCTTCCCCCTGCCCCAGCAGCAGATCCTCGAAACAGGCCAGCATGATCTCGTCCGGACCGCCGGTGCCGCCGTGGCCGTCGGCGGCATCGGCCTCCTCGCTGACGCCAAAGCCTTCGCACAGCGAGGGGCCGGCCCAGGTCGTGGCGCCGTTGCGAGCCAGCAGCGCAAGCTGGAAGGCGGTGAAGTCGCTCAGGCCCACGAAATGCGTGCCGCGCTCGATGGCCCGTGCCACCTGCTTGTAGGGAATCCCCGGCAGGATGCGCGTGAGCCCGTAGCCGCCGCGCGAAGTCAGGGCCACGTCGGCGCCGCTCGCCGCCGCGCGCGCGATGGCCGCCAGGCGGGTGGCATCGTCACCGGCAAAGCGCTGCTGGCTGGCCAGTGCGGCCTCGTCGATCTCGACCTCGTGCCCCAGGGCCTGCAGGCGTTTGACGCCGCGACGGAAGGCGGCCTTGTCCCGTACCGCGCCCGAGGGGGAATAGATGTAGATGTGCTTTTTCATGCTGCGCCGATTATCGTGGCGCGAAGTGACGCAGCGCCGCCTCGGCGATCTCCCCGCCCCACTCGGGCAGGAAGTGGCCGCCCTGCTCCACCGGCAGCAGCTCGGGGCCGCCGCGAAATGTGGTCTGCAGAGCCTGCATCACAGGCCCGCCCAGCACCGGGTCCTGCAGGCCTGCGGCCAGCAGGCTGCGGCCCTGCCATTGCTGCTGCCAGAACTGCCGGGCGCGCCGCGAGACGGCGGCGCCGTCGTCATCCGCCCCCTCCGGCACCAGGGTGGGAAACGCGCGCAATGCGGCGCGGTGGCCACGGTCGGGGAACGGTGCGTCGTAGGCCGCGCCGATGGCTGCGTCCAGGGGCGGCAGGCAGCGCGCCAGCCGCTGCCCTGCCGTCTCGTCCGGCCTCCTGACGATTGTCTCGCGCCAAGACTGCAAGCCGGGAGGCAACGGTGTGTCGCCGGTGGCCAGCAGGGTGTTCATGGCGAGCAGGCCTGCGTAGCGTTGTGGCGCCTCCATGGGCAGGGTCAGGCCCGGCAGGCCGCCCGCGCCCTGCACCACCAGCACCACACGCCTCAGGTCCAGCCGCTCGATGAATTCCAGCAGGACCTGACGGTGCCAGCTGAAACTGTGCGCACTTTCCTTCTTGAGCTTGTCGCTCCGGCCGAAGCCGACCAGATCGGGGGCCACCACCCGATGCCCGGCCGCCAGCCAGACCGGAATCATCTTGCGGTAGAGATAGCTCCAGCCCGGATAGCCATGCAGGCAGAGCCAGGTCAGCGGCGCATCGCGCGGCCCTTCGTCCAGGTAGTGCAGGCGCAGGCCGGCGAGCGCCGGCAGGTCGCTGAGATAGTTCGGGGCCCAGGGGTAATCGGGGAGCTGCGCGAAACGGGCCTCGGGCGTACGTACCGCATCCTCGCGCACAGGCTGGCTCAGTCGGCGCTGCGCCTCACGTCGGCCCTGAAAGAAATCCTGCAGCACCGCCGTGCAGGCCTCGGCCAGCACGCCCCCCTGCACCGCGGTCTGGTGATTGAGGCGGGCCTCGCCGAAGAGGTCGAGCACCGAGCCGGCCGCGCCCGTCTTGGGATCGGGTGCACCGTAGACCACCCGCTTCAGCCGCGCATGCAGCATGGCCCCCGCACACATGGGACAGGGTTCGAGCGTCACATAGAGCTCGCAGTCCTCAAGCCGGTAATTGCCCAGCTGGCCGGCGGCCTCGCGCAATGCCCGGATCTCGGCATGGGCGCTGGGGTCATGCGTGCCGATCGGCGCGTTGTGTCCGCTGGCAATGATCTGCCCCTGGTGCACGAGGACCGCGCCCACCGGCACCTCCCCGGCCTCGGCCGCCTGGCGCGCCAGCGCCAGGGCTGCGCGCATGAAATGCTCGTCAGCGGCCATGCAGTCCCAGCCGCTCCATCCAGGCCGCCAGGGCCTGCCCCCCTTCACCGCCGGCGGCATAGGCCGCCTTCATCGCGGCATGGGCCTCGGGCCGGTGCTGGTTGAGCTTGAGCTTGCACTGCAGTTCGGTCACACGCAATTCGAAGGCCACGATCCCGGCCAGCATCTTGTGTGCGTAGTCTTCGCCCAGCCCGCGCCACTGCTGGGCGTAGGCCGGCTCGTGGTCGCCGATGAGCTGCTTGAGCAGGGCGTCCTTGGCCGCGGGGTCTTCCACCAGCACGGCTTCGGCCCTGCAGTGCACGGCGAGGTAGTTCCAGGTTGGCACCCGGGCCAGATCGGGGTAGACCTTGGGCGACATATAGCCATGTGGCCCCAGAAAGGTCACCAGCACCTGTGGCCGGGCCTGCAGGTAGCGCCAGTGCGGATTGGGTTTGGCGACGTGGCCCAGCAGCACCAGGTCCGCTCCCTGCTCCTGCAGGTGCAGGGGCAGATGGGTCACGAAGGGCAGACCCGTGTCGTCGTTGCTGATCAGGCTGGCGAACGGATGCTCGCGCATCAGGGTCAGCGCATGCGCGCGGTCCTTGGCCTGGAACTGGAGGGGCTGGTACATGGTGCGGCAACTTTAGCAGTTGCCGCCCGGCCCTGGTGCCTGCCACCGTGGCGGGCGGCCGACGGTTCCCGCGCTCAGAGGACGACCCGATGCCCGTGATCATGGATTTTCTGCTACCTTAAGCCTGAGGCCAGTGACAGGTATGTGACAGCAACGAGGTGACACGGGTATGAGCGGCGCCCTGGTGGGATTCCGGATCGACGGCGAGAAGAAGCTGCTGCGCCTGCATGGCGAGCGCAACTGCGAAGGGGTGCTGACCGAGCTGCTGGCCTCCCTGCGCCGCTTCAGCGACGAACGCCTGCGCGCCTATGCGCGCACGCTGCGCCTGGTCGAGATCGGTCAGGGCCTGTTTCCCGACGAGGCCGCCCAGGCGGCCATGCAGGACTTCACGGAAGACCATTTCGGCGAAAGCTACCGTTTCCAGACCTGGGCCGAGGCCTTTGCCGAATTCCCCGACCTCGAAGCCTGGCATGCCGGCTTCCCCTTCATGCCTGCGGCCAGCATCGACGCTTGTGGCGACGTCATCTGGGGCTTTCTGATCGACCTCGACGCGGGCGAGCTGCAGATCTTCGTCAACCGTAACAAGCGCTTCCTGTGGCGCGAGATGGCCTGTCCCCAGCCGGCCTACTGCACCCTGAGCCTGGCCCACGCGCGCCTGCTGACGCCGCAGGACCTGGGCGATCTGCACAAGCTGCTGCACCAGCACTCTTATTCCGACGGCATCGATCCGGTGCTGCCCCTGCGCGATCTGGTGTCCGAGCGGTTCCCGGGGCCCGGTGGCTGGCACGCGCGCCTGCAGCTGGCGCACGGGCGGGTGCGCCTGCTGCTGGAGCGCGGCCCCATCACGGCCAGGATCCGTCAGGTCGGTGAACTCAAGCTCGACGATCCGCACTGCGGCGCCTTGCTGCAGGCCAGCTTGGCGCCGCCCGTGCTGGCGCTGGCCCTGGGCATCTACGGACCCGCGGCCAGCCTGGGCCAGGTGGCCCTGGTGGCCACGCATCTGGAGCAGCTGCCCTTCGGGCCCGAGGAAGGCGGCTTGCCGCTGCTGGACCTGGGCCTGCGTGCCTCGTCCGGCCTGGGCCTGCCCCTGGGGGCCGGCTTTTTCGATGCGGTGCGGGCCTGTTTCCTTGCGGTGGGCATGAGCGCGCAGGGCTGGCGTTTCCTCATCAAGCAGAACAATGCGGTGCTGCGCTTCATCCTGCAGTTCTTCCCGCCCTCGGCACGCATCCTGCGCGACTTTGCCCGCTACATCAACCTGCTGGCCAGCGCGATGCAGCACGAACCCCTGCTGCTGCACCGCTGCCAGCCGGCCCTGCGCGGGGTGGAGCGGGTGCTGGACCGCACCCGCGGCCGTCCCGGGCCGGTGCGGGAAGAGAACGCGCGGGTCTTCCTGCGCGCCATCATGCGCGCCCGACTCAGTGCCGAGGACGAGGCCAACCTGCCCCATGACGCCCAGGACGTCTCGGACTTCGTCTATTCCCACGCCACCGTGCTCAAGGGCGTGACCTGGGCCTCCCTGTGCCGGCGCTCGGATGCCTGGCACCGCGCCCTCCTGATCACGGTGGACCCGGAGAAGGACGTGCGCTGGCCCGCCCTGCTGCCCCAGTACGCCTCCGGGCCGTTTGTGGCCGTGGAATTGGATACCGGTTCGCTGCTGGCCGAGGAAGGGCTGGAGCAGCGGCACTGCATCGGCACCTATGTCAACGCCTGTGCGAGCGGTGCGACCCGGGTGTTCTCGCTGCGTCGCAACGGCAAGCGCATGGCCACCATCGAACTGCAGCGCAACCACGACGGTTCCTGGCGCATGGTCCAGATCCGCGGCAAGGCCAACACCGTGGTGCACGACATGGCCGCGCTGGACGCCGCCCAGCAGGTGGCCCAGGCCTATTCCGAGGCCGCCCAGTCCTATGTGCCGGCCAGCCGGCCACGCAGCACGGGCAACTCCATCCACACGGGGCAGCCGAGCTCTCTGAT
>JAYNNS010000028.1:8304-15196 GCA_038112835.1 Curvibacter sp.
GGGGGGCATCGTGGCGCCCAGCTATCTGATCCACCGGCAGGAGCACTGGACAGGCTAGCCGCCGCCATCCCGGCCCGGCGTCCCGTCAGACCCGCCGGCCAGCAGCTGCCAACGCCGCCAGCTGCTGGCAGCGCGCGGCATCCACCGGATGGCCGGCCGCGTCGAAGCGTGCGCCGGCGGCCGCGAAATGCGAGGCGGCCGTGTCGACGACCTGTCCCCGCGCCACGGCCAGGTGGCCTCGGACCTCATCATGCGCGGCGTGCCATGCCGGCAGCCGCATGACCACATTGGCGAGGTAGGCGCACTGCTCCTCGTGCTGCTCGGCCAGTGCCAGCTCGCCGGCGCGCGCTGCAGCAATCGCCGCCGGCACGGCAAAGGTGATGCGGCAGCCCGGGCAGGTCTCGAGTGGACCGCGCACCGAAGCGGCGGCGTCCTGCATCACATGCAGCGCCGCCACCGGATCATGGGCTTGCAGCAGGATGCGCGTGCCGTAGATGCGGTCAAGCAGGTGAAAGCCGATATCCGTCTGGCGCGCCAGATCCAGCGCCTCGTCCAGCAGGGCGCGTGCCTCGGCCTGGCGGCCCTCGTGCAGCGACAGCTCGGCCAGGCGTTGCAGCGACAGCGCCTCACCGACGGCACCGCCGATCGCGCGGTGCAGCCGCGCGCCTTCGCGCAGGTGCTCGCGCGCCGAGACCAGGTCCCCCGACAGCCACTCGGCCTCGCCGCGCAAGGTGGTGCCGAAGGCCTGGCCACGCGCGGCGCCCAGCCGCCCGGCCTCGGTGGCCAGCGCATCGGCGAAGGCGATCACGTCGGCGTAGGGGCGCGCGCCGTAGAGAAAGCGCTGCGTGATGCACAGGTGCCCGTCGAACACGCGCAGCGCCAGGTGCGGCACGGCCGTGGTCTCCTGCAGGTCGGCCCAGATGCTCTGACGCAACTCGCCGCGTGCATGCGCGGCAGCGGCCTGGGCCCAGGAAGCGACGACGATGGATGCGGTATCGCCGCTTTGCAGCGCAAGCCGGCGTGCCACGGCGGCCTTGGCAGTGCCCATCGCCGGGTCGGTCGCACCGAGCGCAGCTGCACCGCTGTAGGCCAGGGCCTCACACAGCCGGCCTTCCACACTGCCCGGCCGCAAACCGGCCAGTACCTGCAGGGCGCCCTTGGGATCGCCCTGCTTGACCTGTGCCAGCGCGGCCTTGGCCAGCAGGTCGTGCGCGTCGGTGCCTCCCGCGGCATCCGCGGCCAGCCGATAGGCGACCAGGGCAGCCGGGTCGCCCAGGGCGTCCAGCGACTCGGCGCGCAAGCGCAGCGCTTCGGCGTGCGCAGCGTCCACGGCGAGCACGGGCGCCAGATGCCGCAGGGCGTCGCTGAAGGCAGCGAGCCGTACCGCTTCGCGCGCGGCTTCCAGCCACCAGGGCAAGGCGGCGCGCGGCCGGCCGCCCTCACGCCAGTGGCGGGCGATGTCGACCGGCGCGGCAGCCTGCTCGGTCAGCAGTTCGGCAATGCGACGGTGCATCTGCGCGCGCCGGTGTGGCGGCACCTGCTCGAGCAGCGCCTGGCGGACCAGATCATGGCGGAAGGCATAGCGGCTGCCGGCGGGTTGCAGCACCCCCTCGGTCAGGGCGACGTCCAGCGCTGGCAGCGCCGAGACCTGGGCCAGGTCAGCCAGCGCCTCCACGGTGGCGAGTTCAAAGCTCTCGCCACACAGCGCCAGCCATTTCAGCAGTGCCAGGACGGGGTCGGGCACATCGCACAGGCGCGCCAGCACGGCCTGGGCGGCGCTGGCCGGTACCCGGCCCTCGCGCGCCGAGGCCGCACAGCGCGCCAGTTCGATGGCCGCGAAGGGATTGCCCTGGGCCGCCTGCACCACGCGCGCCACGACGCCCTCCTCCAGCGGCACGGCCGCCGCGCGCTGCACCAGGCGCCGGCATTCGTCGGGGTCCAGCGGGCCCAGCTCCAGCACCTGCAGCGCCCGGGCGCCCTCGAGCCGTGCGATGCCGCGGGCCAGCATGCTGTCGGCGACGAGCGGCCGCACGCCGAGCAACAGGCACACCGGCGCACCGCTCACCGCGATCTGCATCAGCACATCGGCATCCGCATCGTCCGCCAGATGCGCGTCGTCGACCTGCAGCAGCACCTCGTCGCCGGCGGCGAACGCCAGCAGCAGCCGGCGGATCGCCCCCACGACCTGATGGCGTCCCAGCGGGCCGGGCAGTGGTCGCGAGGGCGCGGCCAAGGGGGTGAGCAGGCCCAGCACGTTGCGCGCCGCTTCGCCGATGCGGTCCAGCGACGCGCGGTCTGCCAGCAGCAGCCGTTCGGCGATGGACGTCACCACCGCATAGGCCCGGCCCGAGCCTTGGGCCTGTACGTGCAGCACGCGCCAGCCCCGGGCGCGGACCTGCGCAGCGATCTGGTCGCCGAGCGCGGTCTTGCCAATCCCGCCGGGTCCGCACAGCACGATGCCACCCACGCGCTCGGCCGGTGTCGCGCCCAGCCAGGCCAGGGCCTGCGCGATCGCCAGCACGCGGCCGACGAAGGCCGGGCCTCGCGACTGCAGGCCCGCGATGCAGCGCTCGTACAGAGCATCGGTCTGCCGGTCGGGCGTGACGCCCAGTGAGTCCTGCAGGGCTTCGCGCAGGTGGGCATACCAGCGCAGGGCCGCGGCGCGGTTGCCGGCCTGCAACTCGCGCTGCATCAGCGCGCGGTGGGCCGGCTCATCGGTCGGCTCCAGCCGCGCCAACTGTTCCCAGAGTCCGGCCGCACGCAGCAGCTCGAGATGCCGGACCCGCAGTCGCTCGCGTGCCGCCACGGTCCAGGCCTCGTACAGCGAGCCGGGCAACAGCACGCCGCCAAAGGCCTGGGCCAGTTCCGCGCATTCGGCGGCATCGCGCCGCATCAGCGCCGCATCGGCGCTGCGCTCGAATTCGTCGGCGTCCACGCAGACCGGTCGCTCGGGCCACAGCAGCACCTCGCCACCGTTCATCACGAGCGCATCGTGCCGGCCCAGCGCATGGCGGGCATGGTGGGCCGCCTTGCGCAGGTTGGCGCTGCCGGCATCGGGCTCGAGGTGGGGCCACAGCGCATCGATCACCTGGTCGCGTGTCAGGCGTCGGCCCGGCTGCAGGCTCAGCAGCTGTACCAGCTGCGCAGCACGCAGGCTGGGCCAGCAATCGGAGGACAGCTCGACCCCGTCGATGCGTACGGCAAAACCGCCGAGCAACTGCAGTTGCAGGGTAGGCAGTGCCAGACCACGCGCATCGAATCCGGAGGCATCCATGGCTGCGAGTGTGGGGCCGGACCGGAGCCGGTGCAAGCCCTTGCGGGCCGAGGAACGTTTGGGGAACACCGGTGCGGCATCGTGGTGTCGGTGGGGTCATCCGGTCCCACGCCACTGCAAGGAGATGCGATGAAAAACAGTCAAGCCCCTGCTGCCGTCTCGCCAGGCGCGCAGCCGTCCTTGGTGCAGACCTCCGGCAACGTCCGGCGCCCGTCCGATCACCGCACGCCGGGCGACCAGGCACCGGTGCAGCCCGCCCCGGCCCGCGACCCCGGCGCCATCGAGTACGCGTCGTGGCTGCCTTTGCTGCAGCGGTCTGTGCCTTGATGCACCGTCCATCCGTCCCGTTTCACCCACCAGGAGTCCCCGCATGAACACTGCCACCCAGACGACAAGCTCGCTTTACGAGCGGCTCGGCCAGCATGAGGGCATCGCCCGCATCACCCGTACGCTGATCGACAAGCACATGGCCAACCCCCTGGTCAGCATCCGCTACGCGGGCCGGGACCTGAAGAAGATCGAACAGCGCGTGATCGAGTTCTTTTGCGCCGGTGCCGGCGGCCCTGAGAGCTACACCGGCAAGGACATGCTGGCCACGCACAAGGGCATGAACATCAGCGAACAGGAGTTCGTCGCCGTGATCGACGACGCGATGGCCGCGCTGGAAAGCAACGGCATCGACCCGGACACGCGCAAGGACGTGCTGGCCATCCTCTGGTCTTTGAAAGGGGAAGTGATCCGGGTGTGAGCGACGGACGCCTTGGCCGGAATGCAACGCGTGGGCGGGATGCGCCAGCCACCGTGCCTGACCGCCAGGGCAGCAGCCGAGCGCGGTGGGAAAGAGCGGTGTGGCCGAAGGTCATCAGACGGGGCCCACCGATCTTCCTTCACTCCCACTCGATCGTCGCCGGTGGCTTGGAGCTGACGTCGTAGGTCACGCGGTTGATGCCGCGCACCTCGTTGATGATGCGGCCCGAGACCTTCTTGAGCAGGCTGTAGGGCAGCTCGGCCCAGTCGGCGGTCATGAAGTCGCTGGTCTGCACGGCACGCAGCGCGACCACGTAGTCGTAGGTGCGGCCGTCGCCCATCACGCCCACGCTCTTGACCGGCAGGAAGACCGTGAAGGCCTGGCTGGTCAGGTCGTACCAGGTCTTGCCCGAGTTGGGCTCGATGGTGGAGCGCAGCTCCTCGATGAAGATGGCGTCGGCGCGGCGCAGCAGGTCGGCGTAGTCCTTCTTGACCTCGCCCAGGATGCGCACGCCCAGGCCCGGGCCCGGGAAGGGATGGCGGTAGACCATGTCGTGCGGCAGGCCCAGGGCCACGCCGAGCTCGCGCACCTCGTCCTTGAACAGGTCGCGCAGCGGCTCCAGCAGCTTGAGGCCCAGCTGCTCGGGCAGGCCGCCCACGTTGTGGTGGCTCTTGATGGTGACGGCCTTCTTGCTCTTGGCGCCACCGGACTCGATGACGTCCGGATAGATCGTGCCCTGGGCGAGGAAGGTTGCGCCCTTGACGGCTGGTCGGCCGTCAACACCAGTTTTGCCTGCGCCGCCCGCCTTGAGCTTGGCGGCCTCGGCCTTGAAAACGTCGACGAACAGGCCGCCGATGATCTTGCGCTTCTGTTCCGGATCACTGACGCCGGCCAGCTTGCCCAGGAACAGTTCGCTGGCGTCTACGCGGATCACCTTGGCGTGCAGCTTGCCGGCGAACATGTCCATGACCATGTCGCCTTCGTTCAGGCGCAGCAGGCCGTGGTCCACGAAGACGCAGGTCAGCTGGTCGCCGATGGCACGGTGGATCAGCGCTGCGGCTACCGACGAATCGACGCCGCCGGACAGGCCCAGGATGACCTCCTCGTCGCCCACCTGCTGGCGGATGGCCTCCACGGCCTCGGCGATGTGGTCACGCATGATCCAGTCGGCCTTGACGCCGCAGATGTCGAGCACGAAGCGCTCCAGCATGGCACGGCCCTGTACGGTGTGCGTGACCTCGGGGTGGAACTGCACGGCGTAGAACCTGCGGGCTTCATCCGCCATGCCGGCGATGGGGCAGCTCGGGGTGGAGGCCATGAGCTTGAAGCCGGGCGGGAAGGCGGTGACCTTGTCGCCATGGCTCATCCAGACCTTGAGCATGCCGTGGCCTTCGGGCGTGGTGAAGTCGGCGATGTCCTTGAGCAGCGCCGTGTGGCCGTGGGCACGGACCTCGGCGTAGCCGAACTCGCGCTGGTGGCCGCTCTCGACCTTGCCGCCGAGCTGCTGGGCCATGGTCTGCATGCCGTAGCAGATGCCCAGCACCGGCACGCCCAGCTCGAACACCGCCTGCGGCGCCTTGTCGGTGCTCTCCTCGTAGACGCTGGCATGGCTGCCCGAGAGGATCACGCCTTTGAGCTGGCCGTCGGCCGCGTAGCGACGCACCCAGTCGTCCGTGACGTCGCAGGGATGGACCTCGCAATACACATGGGCCTCGCGCACGCGTCGCGCGATCAGCTGCGTGACCTGGGAGCCGAAATCGAGGATGAGGATTTTCTGGTGTTGCATGGCGTCTGGAAGAGAAAAGCCCGAACGCCGGTCGGGGTTCGGGCTTGCAGTCTGGGCGGGGGTCAGTCCAATCGGTAGTTCGGGGCTTCCTTGGTGATCTGCACGTCGTGCACATGGCTCTCGCGGATGCCGGCCGAGGTGATCTCCACGAACTCGGCCTTGCTGCGCATCTCCTCGATGCTGCCGCAACCGCAGTAGCCCATGCTGGCGCGCAGACCGCCGGCCATCTGGAACACGATGGCCACCATGGAGCCCTTGTAGGGCACGCGGCCCTCGATCCCTTCGGGCACCAGCTTGTCGGCGTTCGGGTTGCCGCCAGCCGTGTCCTGGAAGTAGCGGTCGGCGCTGCCCTGCTGCATGGCGCCAATCGACCCCATGCCGCGGTAGCTCTTGTAGCTGCGGCCCTGGAACAGCACGATCTCGCCCGGCGCCTCTTCGGTGCCGGCGAACATGCCGCCCATCATCACGGTGCTGGCGCCGGCCGCGATGGCCTTGGCGATGTCGCCGCTGTAGCGGATGCCGCCGTCGGCGATCAGCGGCACGCCCGTGCCTTGCAGGGCCGTGGCCACGTTGTCGATGGCCGTGATCTGGGGCACGCCCACGCCGGCCACGATACGGGTGGTGCAGATGGAGCCCGGGCCGATGCCGACCTTGACCGCATCCGCCCCCGCCTCCACCAGCGCCAGCGCGGCTGCGCCGGTGGCGATGTTGCCGCCGACCACGTCGACCTGCGGGTAGTTCTGCTTGACCCAGCGCACGCGCTCGATCACGCCACGGCTGTGGCCGTGGGCCGTGTCCACCACGATGGCATCCACGCCGGCCTTGACCAGGGCCTCGACCCGCTCCTCGGTGCCTTCGCCCACGCCCACGGCCGCGCCGACGCGCAGGTGGCCGGCAGCGTCGCGCGCGGCATTCGGGAAGTTGAGCTGCTTGGTGATGTCCTTGACGGTGATCAGGCCCTTGAGCTCGAAGGCCTCGTTGACCACCAGCAGACGTTCCAGCTTGTGCTTGTTCAGCAGCGCCTTGGCCTCGGCCGGAGTGGTGCCCTCGGGCACGGTGACCAGGCGGGCGCGCGGCGTCATGA
>JAYNNS010000029.1:0-14507 GCA_038112835.1 Curvibacter sp.
CGAGCGCGAAGTACTCGCACTGCATGGGCACGATGACGCCGTGCGCGCTGCACAGGCCGTTGAGCGTGAGCATGGACAGGCTGGGCGGGCAGTCGATGAGCACGAAGTCGTATTCGTCCTGGACCTGGGCCAGGGCTTGCTTGAGGCGCTTCTCGCGCCGCTCCACGTCGACAAGCTCCACCTCGGCGCCTGCGAGTTCGCGGTTGGCACCCAGGATGTCGTAGCTGCAGCCGCCCTCGATCAGCTTCTCGCTCTTCACGCGCGCCTCGGGAATGGTGGCCGATTCGAGCAGCACGTCGTAGAGCGTGTACTGGAGCCGGCGCTTGTCCACGCCCGAACCCATGGTGGCATTGCCCTGGGGATCGAGATCCACCATCAGCACGCGCTGCCCCACCTTGGCCAGGCCCGCGGCGAGGTTCACGGTGGTGGTGGTCTTGCCCACGCCGCCCTTCTGGTTGGCCACGCAAAAAATCTTCGCCATGGGGTGTCTTCCCTTGTTGTCTGAATCTGGGGTTTAGCGGGTGAAAGCAAGACGCAAGCCGAAGCCAATCAGGCACAGGCCGGCGAGTTTCTCCAGCACCCGGCCCACCAGGGGGTTGGCGCGCAGGTGCCCGGCCAGGTGATGGGTCAGCAAGGTGAGCCCCAGGCCGTAGAGAAAGGTGAGGAAGGCGATGGTCACGGCCATGAAGCCGAAGGTCCACAGACCCTGGTGCGTGGCCGGGTCCACGAAGAGCGGGAAGAAGGCCAGGTAGAACATGATGGCCTTGGGATTGAGCAGGGTGATGACCATGGCCTGCTTCAAATAGTGGCCGGCCTTGATATTCAGCACGGGCGCCTGGCCGGGTTGGGCCCGCAGCATCTGCAGGCCCAGCCAGGCCAGGTAGGCGGCGCCGCCCCACTGCAGCAGATTGAAGGCGGTCGGGTAGGCGATCAGCAAGGCCGCCACGCCGGCCACGGCCGCCCACATCAGGACTTGGTCGCCCAGGATCACCCCCAGGGTGGCGGCCAGCCCACCGCGCACCCCGCCCTTGCTGGTGGAGGTGATCAGCGCCAGATTGCCGGGGCCCGGGATCAGCAAAAAGATGATGATGGTGACGACGAAGGCACCGTAATCGGCTACGCCAAACATGCTGGAGGGATGGGGGATGGGAAGAGGGAGTGTACGGCAGGTTCCCGCCTGTTCCGGGACCTCCGGGTGCTGGTTTGCCCCGGTTGTGTTTCACGTGGAACGTTTTTCAGGCAGGCGCCCCGCCCTGCTTTCCTCGCCCCCGCTCGATCCGGCCCGACAGGAAGCGGGGGAGGAAGACCGCCGACCCTGCCGCTCAGGTGGCGGCCAGCCCCAGCCAGACGATGCACCGTTCCGCATCCAGCCCGGGGACCGTCAGGGGTTCCACGTGAAACACGGCCACGTCCGCCGGCAAGGCCGCCAGTTCGTCCGCCGGGTGCTTGCCTTTCATGGCCAGCCAGATCCCACCGGGCGCCAGGGCCTCACGCGACCCATGGGTGAAATCGGCCAGGGAGGCAAAGGCGCGGGAGCTGACCACATCGTAGTGATCGGCCAGGTTTTCCACCCGGGCGTGCAGACCCTTGAGGTTGGTCAGTTTCAAGGCCAGGGCGGCCTGCTGGATGAAGGTGGCTTTCTTGGCCACGGTGTCCACGCAGCTGACCGCGATGTCCGGGCAGCAGATGGCGATGATCACCCCCGGCAGGCCGGCGCCGGCGCCCACATCCAGCAGACGCCAGCCCTGCCCGTCCGCCGGCACCCGGCCCCGCAGCTGCTGCCGCAATGGCCGGACCACGGCCAGGCTGTCGAGCAGGTGGTGGGTCAGCATCTCGACCGGATCACGCACGGCCGTGAGGTTGTAGACCTTGTTCCACTTCTGGATCAGGGCCAGGTAGTCCATGAGCTGGCCGGTCTGGGCACCGGACAGGTCCAGGCCCAGCTCGGCCACCCCGGATTTCAGGGCTTCCAGCAGATCGGGCGTCATACGGCTTCGGTGGCTTCGACTTTGGCGAAACCGCGGAAACCGCCCTTTTTCAGGTGGATCAGCAGCAGGGAGATGCTGGCCGGGGTGATGCCTGAGATCCGGCTGGCCTGGCCCAGGGTTTCCGGCCGGTGCTTCTGCAGCTTCTGCCGGGCTTCGATGGACAGGGCCGTGACCGCCATGTAGTCCAGGTCGGCCGGGAGCTTGAGGTTTTCGTAATGCGCGGCACGCTCGACCTCGTCCTTCTGGCGGTCGATGTAGCCTGAATACTTGGCCCCGATCTCGATCTGCTCCAGCACCGGGCCGGCCAGTTCGCCCAGGGTTTCACGTGAAACATCGGCGCTGGCGTACTTGCCGTCGTCCAGGGACATGAGGCCGGCGTAGCTGACGTCCGGGCGGCGCAGCAGGTCGAAGAGGTTGTACTCGCGCTCGATGGTGGTGCCCAGCACCCGCTCGGCCTCGGCCGCGGACAGGATGCGCGGATTGACCCAGGTCGCCTTGAGGCGTTCGGTTTCACGTGAAACCGCATCGCGCTTGCGGTTGAAGGCGTCCCAGCGCGCGTCGTCCACCAGACCCAGCCGGCGGCCGGTCTCGGTCAGGCGCAGGTCGGCGTTGTCCTCGCGCAGCTGCAGGCGGAACTCGGCCCGGCTGGTGAACATGCGGTAGGGCTCGGTCACGCCCTGGGTGACCAGGTCATCCACCAGCACCCCGAGATAGGCCTGGTCGCGACCGGGCACCCAGGGGGCGTCGCCCCGGCACTGGAGCGCCGCGTTGATGCCGGCAAACAGGCCCTGGGCCGCCGCCTCTTCATAGCCCGTGGTCCCGTTGATCTGGCCAGCGAAGAACAGGCCGCCGATCTGCCGGGCCTCGAAGCTGCTCTTGAGCGAGCGCGGATCGAAGTAGTCGTACTCGATGGCGTAGCCCGGGCGCAGGATGTGGGCGTTCTCCAGCCCCTTCATGCTGCGGACCAGCGCATATTGAATATCGAAGGGCAGGCTGGTGGAGATGCCGTTGGGGTAGTACTCGTGGGTCGTCAGGCCTTCGGGCTCCAGGAAGATCTGGTGGCTGTCCTTGTCGGCAAAGCGGTTGATCTTGTCTTCCACGCTGGGGCAGTAGCGCGGCCCCACCCCCTCGATCTTGCCCGTGAACATGGGGCTGCGGTCGAAGCCGGAGCGGATGATCTCGTGCGTGCGCTCGTTGGTGTGGGTGATCCAGCAGGGCATCTGCTGCGGATGCATGGCCGCGGTGCCCATGAAGCTGAACACGGGCATCACGCCCTCGTTCACGCCGCCGGGCATGCCGTCACCCGGCTGCTCGGTGCATTGCGAAAAGTCGATGCTGCGGCCGTCGATGCGCGGCGGGGTGCCGGTCTTGAGGCGGCCCTGCGGCAGCTTCAACTCCTTGAGCCGGGCCGAGAGGCTGACCGCCGGCGGATCTCCCGCGCGACCGGCCGCGTAATTGTTCAGGCCGACGTGGATCTTGCCGTCCAGGAAGGTGCCCGCCGTCAGCACCACGGTACGGCTGCGGAAGCGGATGCCCACCTGGGTCACGGCGCCCACCACCCGGGCCCCGTCCCCGTCACCCTCCACCATCAGGTCGTCCACCGCCTGCTGGAACAGCCAGAGATTGGGCTGGTTCTCCAGACGGCGGCGGATGGCGGCCTTATAGAGAATGCGGTCGGCCTGGGCGCGGGTGGCGCGCACGGCCGGGCCCTTGGAGCTGTTGAGGATGCGGAACTGGATGCCGCCCTCGTCCGTGGCGATGGCCATGGCACCGCCCAGTGCGTCCACCTCCTTCACGAGATGGCCCTTGCCGATGCCCCCGATGGAGGGGTTGCAGCTCATCTGACCCAGGGTCTCGATGTTGTGCGTGAGCAGCAGGGTCTTGCAGCCCATGCGGGCAGCCGCCAGCGCGGCTTCCGTGCCGGCATGGCCGCCGCCGACGACGATGACATCGAATTCCTGAGGGTAGAGCATGAACGATCCGGGAAAGTGAGCGCATCCTGCGCCGGCGAACGCCGCACTGCGGGCGTCGAAAGCCCTGATTTTAGCCGCTGCTGAAGTTTTTGGCGACAATCAGGGCCTTTGACCGGCTCCAGTCCCGCATGCCACGGGCCAGGACAGCTACAGACTTCATAGCACCACCCCATGGATTGCCGCCCCGGCTGCGCTGCCTGCTGCATCGCGCCCTCGATCTCCAGCCCCATCCCCGGCATGCCTGAGGGCAAGCCGGCCGGGGTGCGCTGTGTGCAGCTCGACGGCGCCGGGCGCTGCCTGATCTTCGGCCGGCCCGAACGGCCGGCGGTCTGCCTCAGCCTGCGGCCGTCACCCGAGATGTGTGGCGACAACGCCAATGCCGCCATGGTGTATCTGGCAACTTTGGAACAAATGTCACAGCCGGAGCAAGCCCGCAGTCCGTGAGCAGGGGAACGCCACGGACAATGGTCCGAAAGATTGCGTTTCCGAGTCGAGCATGAACACGGCCCCCCAGGCCTCCCTCGTTGACGAGCCCATCCTCTGGGAAAAACTTCCGCTGCATCGCTTGCCGCATGTGGTGGTGCTGGCCGGCCTGGCCCTGAGCCTGCTGGTCTATGTCAGCACCCTGCGCTCGCTGGAGCAGAAGCAGCGGGCCTACTTCGAGTTCAGGGCCCGCGAGGCGGCGGCGCTGATCGACAACCGCATGCGGGCCTACCAGCAGGTGCTGCGCGGCGTCAGCGGGCTGTTCGAAACCCGGCAGGGGATCGTCAGCCGCGCGGACTTCCGCACCTTTGTCGACCACCAGAACCTTGCCGAACACTACCCCGGCATCCAGGGCGTGGGCTTTGCACGCGTGGTGCCGCCCGAGCGCCTGGCGGAGCACACGGCCGAGCTGCGCCGCGAGGGCTTTCCCTACTACGAACTCAAGCCCCCCGGGCCACGGCCGCTCTACTCCGCCATCGTCTACATCGAGCCTTTCTACGGCCGCAACCTGCGCGCCTTCGGCTACGACATGTATTCGGAGCCGGTGCGAAGGCTGGCCATGGACCGGGCGGTGGACAGCGGCCGCATGGCGCTGTCCGGCAAGGTCCGGCTGCAGCAGGAGACCGACACCGACGAGCAGGCCGGTTTTCTGATCTACAAGGCCGTCTACCGGCAGGACCCGCCCCTGAGCACGCCCCAGCAGCGTCGTGAACTGCTGCTGGGCTGGGTCTATGCGCCTTTCCGCATGAACGATTTCATGCGCGGCCTGCTGGGAGAACAGGCGCAGGACCTGCAGATCGACATCTACGACGGCGAGACGCTCCTGCACGACAGCCTGATGTACGGCAGCGATCCGGAGACGGACAACCCCGGGACCTCGACCTACGAATCGGTGCAGGGCCTGTCGATGATGGGACGCCAGTGGACGCTGCGCATCCGCGCCAACGAGAGCCTGCTCACGCGCATCGAAAGCGGCCTGCCCGCGACCATGGGGCTGGGGTCCGCCGTGCTCAGCCTCATCCTCGGCGCCCTGGTCTGGGTGCTGGTCACGGGACGCGAGCGCGCGCTGCGCACCGCCGAGAGGATGAACCAGGAACTGCTGCGCGAGCGCGCACGCCTGAGCGCCATCATCGAGGGCACGCGGGTGGGCACCTGGGAATGGAATGTGCAGAGCGGCGCCACCGTGTTCAACGAGGAGTGGGCCCAGATCGTGGGCTACACCCTGCAAGAGCTGGGGCCGGTGTCGATCGACACCTGGATGAAGCTCGCCCACCCCGAGGACCTGCAGCGCTCGGCGCAGAAACTGCAGGCGCATTTCCGGCACGAGACCGGGCACTACGAAGTCGAGGCCCGCATGCGTCACAAGCTCGGCCACTGGGTCTGGGTGCTGGACCGCGGCAAGGTCACCGACTGGACCGAAGACGGACAGCCGCTGATGATGTACGGCACGCACCAGGACATCACCGAGCGCAAGCAGCAGGAGGAGCTGTTCCGCCACGGCGCGCACCATGACGCGCTGACCGGCCTGCCCAACCGCGTGCTGCTGGCCGACCGGCTGGAGCGCGCCCTGCTCTTGGCACGCCGCGACAGCGGGGAGCTCGCCCTGCTCTACCTGGACCTCGACGGCTTCAAGGAAGTGAACGACGCGCACGGCCATGAGGCCGGCGATGTGGTGCTGCGCACCATGGCGCGGCGCATCCATGCCTGCATCCGCGCCTCGGACACGCTGGCGCGCCTGGGCGGTGACGAGTTCGTGGTGCTGCTACCGGACATGAAGGACCACGGCCATGCGCTGGCTCTGGCCGACAAGATCATCGCCGAGGTGCGCCGCCCCGTGACCCTGCACCAGGACGTGAGCGCGCGCCTGTCGGCCAGCATCGGCATCGCCTTCTACCCCGGGCACGGCACCGACGCGCAGACGCTCATGATGCACGCGGACCACGCCATGTACGCCGCCAAGAAGGGCGGCAAGAATGCCGCCCGGGTCTACGATACCCGGCAGACCCCGGCACCGACGGCGCCGGGGGGCCTGGCTTAGAAGGGGTAGTGGCGCGGGGTCGTCTGCACGGTGATCCAGCGCAGCTCGGTGAACTCGGCGATGCCGGCCTTGCCACCGAAGCGACCGATGCCCGAGCCCTTGACGCCACCGAAGGGCATCTGGGCTTCGTCGTGCACCGTGGGGCCGTTGACGTGGCAGATGCCGGAATCGATGCGACGCGCCACGTTCATGGCCCGCGCGATGTCGCCGCCGAAGACCGCCGCCGACAGGCCGTAGGCGTTGTCGTTGGCGCAGGCCACGGCCTCTTCCACCCCGTTGACACGGACGATGCACTTGACCGGGCCGAAGGTCTCCTCGTGATAGATCTTCATCGCCGGGGTCACGTGATCGAGGATGGTGGCGGGCATCAGCGTGCTGGTGGCCTTCTCGCCGCAGACCAGCTTGGCACCCTTGGCCAGCGCATCGTCGATCAGCGCGTTGCAATGCTCCACCGTGCTCATGCCGATGACCGAACCCAGCACCACGGGCTCGGGCTTGCGCGGGTCGCCCAGGGGCAGGTTCTTGGCCTTGTCGGCGAACTTCTTGACGAAGGCGTCGGCGATCTTCTGGTCCACGATGATGCGCTCGGTGGACATGCAGATCTGGCCGCTGTTGGCGAAGGCGCCGAAGGCCGCGCCGTTGACGGCGTCGTCGATGTCGGCGTCATCGAGGATGACCATGGGCGCCTTGCCACCGAGCTCCAGCACCACAGGCTTGAGGTACTTGGCGCAGGTCATGGCGATGATCTTGCCCACCTTGGTCGAGCCCGTGAAGTTCACGCGGCGCACGGCCGGATGCGCCACCATGGCCTCCACCACGGCGCCGGCGTCGGCCGGCGCATTGGTGACGTAGTTCACCACGCCGGGCGGGAAGCCGGCGTCCTGCAGCGCCTCGATGATGAGCTGGTGGGTGCGGGGGCAGTTCTCCGAACCCTTGAGGATCACGGTGTTGCCGCAGGCCAGCGGCGTGGCGATGGCGCGCACGCCCAGGATGATGGGCGCATTCCAGGGCGCAATGCCCAGCACCACGCCGGCAGGCTGGCGCACCCCCATGGCCAGGGAGCCCGGCACATCGGAGGGAATCACCTCACCCGCGATCTGCGTGGTCAGCGCGGCCGCTTCGCGCAGCATGCCGGCGGCCAGCATGCAGTTGAAGCCGGCCCACATGGCGGTGCCGCCGGTCTCGGCGCCCACGGCCTCGATGAACTTGGGCACCTTGGCCTCCAGCGCGTCGGCGGCCTTGAGCAGCAGCATGCGGCGCTCGGTGGGGCCGGTCTGGCTCCAGGTCTTGAAGGCTTCCGCGGCGGCCTCGACGGCCATCACGGCATCGGCGGGCGAGGCGGCCGGGGCGCGCGTGGCCACGGTGCCATCAAGCGGGTTGCGGCGCTCGAAGGTGGCGCCCTTTTCGGCCGTGACCTTGAGGCCGTTGATGAGCATGGACATATCGGACATGGTTTTCTCCTTGACGGTTCGATTCGTTAAACGGGGGTGGTCTTGCGGCGACGCTCGACCGCATCGGCCGCGCTGGTCTTGTCGGCGGCGTCCGCGCCCAGATAGGCTTCACGCACGACGTTGGAACGCTCGAGCAGGCGGGCCGGGCCGCTGGCCACCAGGGTGCCGCGCTCCAGCACATAACCTCGGTCGGCCACGGCCAGCGCCTTCTTCACGTTCTGCTCCACCATGAGCACGGTGGTGCCCTGGTCGGCGATGCGGCGGGCCATGCCCAGCAGCTCGTCGACCATGCGCGGGGCCAGGCCCAGCGAGGGTTCGTCGAGCATGAGCAGGCGCGGCGCACTCATCATGGCGCGGGCCACGGCCACCATCTGCTGCTCGCCGCCGCTCATGGTGCCGGCCAGCTGGTGGATGCGCTCGCGCAGCTTGGGGAAGTCGGCCAGAACCTGCTCCATGCGGCGTGCGCGCTCGGCCTTGCTCACGAGCCAGCCACCCAGCTCCAGGTTCTCGAGCACGCTCATCTGCGGGAAAAGCTGGCGGCCTTCGGCCACCAGGGTCATGCCGCCACGCACGATCTCATGCGTCTTCTCGGGCAGGTCCTCACCATCGAGCAGCACCAGGCCCTGGCGCGGAATCAGGCCCATGAGCGACTTGAGCAGCGTGGTCTTGCCGGCGCCGTTGGGGCCGAGGATGACGGTCAGGCCGGGCTTGACCTCGAAGCGCAGCTCGCGCAGCACAAGGAAGGCGCCGTAGCCGGCACTCAGGCCGCGCACCTGCAGATGCGCACGTTTCTGGTCCCCCAGCACAAAGGGGGTGTCGCGGTACCACATCATGCGGCCACCTCCTCTGCTTCGGGCTCGGCCATCTCATCACCCAAATAGGCTTCGATCACCTCGGGGTTGCGCACCACGTTGGCCGGCGTGTCGTCGGCGATCTTACGGCCCTGGTGCAACACGATGACGCGCTCCACATGGCGCAACAAGGTGGTCACCGCGTGCTCGATCCAGATCACGGTCAGGTCCAGCTCGTCGCGCAGGCGGCCGATCAGGCGCGCCATCTCCTCGATCTCGGCCTCGGTCAGGCCGGCGGCCACCTCGTCGAGCAGCAGGAGCTTGGGCCGGGTGGCCAG
The DNA here is from genome assembly GCA_038112835.1 of Curvibacter sp. Classification (GTDB taxonomy): domain Bacteria; phylum Pseudomonadota; class Gammaproteobacteria; order Burkholderiales; family Burkholderiaceae_C; genus Hylemonella. The sequence continues at coordinate 9,063 of JAYNNS010000029.1, forward strand.
CGCCATGCCGATCTCCAGCAGGCGCTGCTGCGAGGGCGTGATGGCCGCGGCCGGCAGCTCGGCCTGGGCCGAGAGGCCGATGAGCTGCAGGATGCTGCGCGCATCACGCAGGGCCCAGGGCACGTCCTTCTCCTCGCCCCAGAAGATGTATTCGCGGCGGCGCTTGCCGGCGAACTTGAGGCCGAACTCGATGTTGGCGATCACCGGCATGTCGGCAAAGACACGCGGGGTCTGGAAGGTGCGCGCCACGCCCTGGGCGGCGAAGCGGTGCGGGCCCTTGCCCGTCAGATTGCTGCCCTGGCAGACCAGGCGGCCCGAGGTCGGCACCTGCACGCCCGAGATGGCGTTGAAGAAGGTGGTCTTGCCGGCGCCGTTGGGGCCGATGATGCCCACCAGCTCGCCCGGGGCAAAGTTGGCGCTGACCGCATCCACGGCGGTCAGGCCGCCAAAGCGCACCGTGACCTCGTGGGCTTCCAGCAGGTAGTTCGGCCGGTCGCCGCCGGGCCGCCCCAAGGCGACCGGGGCCCCCTCGGGGGGCAGCGCAGTACGCGCAGCGACAAGCGTGGGGGTCTGCATATCAGACAAAGTAGCTCTCCTTCTCGCGGCGCTTGGCGCGCTGCTTCTCACGTTCCTTCTCGCCGCTGAGTTCGCGCTTGAGGTCCTTGGCCCAGTCGCGCGTGTCGTTCCACCAGCTCTTGAAGGTGGCCCCCCTTAGCGAGGCCAGACCGCCCGGCAGGTAGAGCACGCAGAGGATGAGCAGCAGGCCCAGGGACATCAGATAGATCTGCGGGAACTGCAGGCGCAGCGATTCGGCCAGCACGCTGAAGATAATGGCCGCGATCAGCGGGCCCCAGAGCGTGAGCACACCCCCGATGAGGGTGATCAGCACGGTCTGGAAACCGATGAAGGGGTTGAAGACCGTGTGCGGGTCGATGTAGGTCCAGCGCACGGCCATGGCCGCACCCACGGCACCGGCAAAGGCGGCCGTCAGGGCGAAGCCCGCGATCTTGATCAGGCGTGTGTTCACGCCCAGGGTCTGGGCCCGCTGCTCGTCGGCACCGATGCCCATGAGGGCCAGGCCGAAACGCGTGCGCCGCACCCAGATCGAGACCGCCACCGAGAGCACGGCCAGGGCCAGCACCGTGAGGTAGATGGTGTCGCGCTCGGGCACCACGGTGAGCACCCGCCCCACGGTGCCGGTGACCGACTTCTCGAAATAGGTCACGGCATGCAGGATGAGCTCGGTCATGCCGAAGGTCAGCACGGCGAAGTAGGTGCCGCGCAGGTGCAGCACGGCCGCACCCATGACCACGGCGACGACGACGGCGATGCCGGCACCGATCAGGATGGTCTCGACCCAGCCGAACTGGCCCAGCAGGATGGCCGTGGTGTAGGCCCCGATGCCGAAGAAGGCCGAGGTGGCGAGCGAAAGGTAACGCGTGCTGCCGCAGAACAGGCCCCAGCTCGAGGACAGGGCCACATACATCAGGCAGGTCAGCGCCATGGTGGTGACAAACTCGCTGGTGTAGAAAGGCAGGGCCAGGGCCCAGCCCGTGAAGGCCAGCAGCACGAGCACGTCGCGGATGAGGAATTGACGGGAGTTCATGTGGATCAGGCCTTACGACTCTTGCGGGTGAACAGGCCTTCGGGGCGCAGCAGCAGCACGGCGATGAACACCGCGTAGGACAGCAGGGCCTTGAGCGAGGGATTGGTGAAGTGCATGCCCAGGGCCTCGATCACGCCGAGGAAGAGGCCGCCGATCAGTGCGCCCCCCATGCTGCCGAAGCCGCCGAGCGTGATGACGATGAGCGCCGTCACGGTATAGGGCTGGCCCATATAGGGCGTGATGGTGTAGGCCATGGACAGCAGCGCGCCGGCGATGCCCGAGAGGCCCAGGCCGATGCCGAACATCAGCGGGTGCAGGCGCTTGGTGTCGATGCCCATGAGCTGCGCGCCGATGGACGACTGCATGAGCGCGCGCACGCCCTTGCCCAGCAGGGTCTGGCGCATGAGCGCGATGAGCGCGCCCGCAAAGACCAGGGCCAAGAAGAAGACCAGCAGCTTGTTGGCGGCGAACTGCACCTCGCCGAACTTCACGGGTTCGGTCAGGTAGTCGTAGCCACGCAGGTCACCGCCCCACATCCAGGACACGAAGTTCTGCACCAGGAACATCAGGCCGAAGGCCACCATGAGGCCACGCGCCTCGAAGACGTCGAGGTTGGGCGAGGTGGCCGTGAGGCGGCGGAAGCAGAGAAAGTGCACGATGACGCCGAGCAGCATCAGCACGAGGAAGGCGACCGGCACCATGAGCAGGGGCGAGAAGCCGAACTGCGTCTGGACCAGCCAGGTCAGGTAGGCCCCGACCATGAGGAACTCGCCGTGGGCGATGTTGAGGATGCGCATCAGGCCGTACTGGAGGTTCAACCCCAGGGCGACCAGCGCATAGATGCCGCCGGTGATGAGACCGGACGCTATCAGTTCGAGCCAGGCAGTGAGTGACATGAGAACAAAACAGATCAGGGGTGAAGAGAGATAAAGACCGGACCGGGAAGGTCCGGTCTCCATCGGGGCCGCCGCGGAACCGGCTGGGCCGGGCCGCTGGCGGCGTCCCCCTGGGGGGAGGGCGGCAACTTATTCAGAAGCTGGCCGCCACAGGGGGGTACTTATTTCCACGCCGGCTTGTTCGCGTTCAGCTTGGCGGTCGCCAGCTTGGGCGGCCACACCACCTCGAACTCGCCGTTCTGCCACTGGCCCACCGTGCCCGGCGTGCCCACGTTCTCGCTGCCGGAGAACTTGATGTCGCCCAGGATGGTCTTGTGGGTCGTGTTGGCCACGTAGTCGCGGATGGCCTTGCGGTCCAGGCCTTGCGCCTTGACGGCGTTGGTCAGGATCTCCAGGCCGGCCCAGCAGGCGCCGCTGGCCCAGCGATCGGGCTCCTTGCCGCCGAACTTCTTGGTGTGCGCATCGAAGTAGGCCTTGGCGGCGGGGCTGGACTTGCCGTTCCAGGAACCCATGCCCAGCACGCCCTCGGCCCCCGCCGGCGTCATGACGTTGCGGTAGAGCTGGAAGGCCGTGCCGACCGAAGCGTAGAAGAACTTGGGATTGAAGCCGATCTCCTTGGCCTGGCGGCTGGCCAGGATGGTGTCCGGCGGGTAGGTGAAGCCGATGAAGGCGTCGGGGTTCTTGTCCTTGATGGAGCGCAGCACGGGCGAGAGGTCCTTGACACCACCCGGGTAGCTCTTGTCTTCCACCATGGTGATGCCCGTGCCCGACAGGGCCACCTTGAGGGCCGCGTAGTTCTCGAGGCCGAAGAGGTCGTCCACATAGATCACGGCCACGGTCTTGCAACCATTGGCCTTGAGCATGTCGACCAGGGCCTCGCACATGGGCTTGGGCTGCTGCAGCAGCAGGAAGAAGTACGGCAGCTTCATCTCTGCCAGGCGCCGCGACAGGGCCGTGGGCGCGAGGAAGGGATAGCCGAAGCGGTTGGCCAGCGGTGCCACGGCGAAGTTGGCGTTGGAGCCCCAGGGCGGCAGCACCAGGTCCACCTTGTCCGAACCCATGAGCTTTTCATAAGAGCGCACGCAGGTCTCGATGTCGCTGCGGTCATCGGAGCTGATCAGCTCGATCGGACGCTTGACGCCCTTGACGTCCAGACCGCCTGCGGCATTCTGCTGCTCGGCCCAGAGCAGGTAGTTGGGCTCCTGGCTCACCTGGGCGCCGCCGGTCCAGGGGCCGGTGCGGGCGATGGCATAGCCGATGCGCACCGGGGCCTGGTTGGCCAGCAGGTGCGGGGCAAAGGTGGCGGCGCCGACGGCAGCGGCCGTGCCTTTGAGCAGGGTACGTTTTGTCTGTTGAACCATGGTGTCTCCAATGGAAGTGTTGCTTGTGAGTAAGCCCAGCCATACTAAAAAACCGCGGGGAGAGCGGCTTTGCTGAACGTGCACAAAGTAGTTGACCGATCACGCATGGGCACTAGGGTTAACCCGAGGGCGCGGGTTTGTCCCAGCGGATCGATCCCTGATAATCCGGCGACCATGCCCGTCACCGTATCCCCATGAGCCCAGCGACCGCCGTCAGCACCGACGACTACGCCCCGGCCGAGCGCGCGCCGGTCTGGCGCGACTGGGTGTGGAAGCAGTTCGGCGGCCTGGACTGTGATCTCTACGGCGACACCAGCTTCGACGGCCACATGGCCAGCGTGCAGGCCGGCGACATCATCCTGACCCGGCTCACGGCCAACCGCCACCACGTCACGCGCACCCAGGACATGGTGCGCGCCAGCGAAGAGGGCTACCTCAAGATCGTCGCGCCCAACCTGGGCCGCGCCGGCGTGGAGCAGATGGGCCGCCAGGCCTGGGTCACGCCCGGGGCCTGGACGCTCTACGACACCACGGGCAGCTATTCGGTGGCCAACCCCGAGCGGGTGGAGCACCTCATCGTCATGCTGCCCAAGGCGCAGATGCTCGAGCGCGGCCTGCGGCTGGAGAACCTGACCGCGCGCTCCGTGGGCGGCGCCAGCGGCATCGCGCGCGTGGCGCTCTCCACCATGCGCAGCACCTTCCAGGAACTGCCGCACATGAGCGCGGACGCGGCGCGCGGCGCCGGTGAGCTGATCGCCCAGCTGGTGCGCCTGTCCTTGATCGAGCTATCGGGCCAGGAGACCCAGCTCACCCAGCGCGAGGCACTCAAGGACCGCATCCGCAACTACGTGGCCCTGCACCTGCGCGACCCCGCGCTCACCGTGGACCGCATCGCCGTGGCGCTCAACTGCAGCAAGCGCCATCTCTACAACGCCTTCGCCGACGAAGACCAGACGCTGGCGAGCTACATCCAGTCCCTGCGGCTCGACGCCTGCATCCGCGAGCTGCAGCACCCCATGGCGCAGTCGCGTCCCATCACCGACATCGCCCTGTCCTGGGGCTTCAACAACCTCTCGCACTTCAGCCGCGTGTTCCGCGAACACACGGGCATGAGCCCGAGCGAATTCCGCGCCGCGTCGCCCGCGTGACCGGCGGGCGTTGACCGGGGGCCCTGTCGGGGGGACAGTACGCCATCCACGCTTGCACCAGGAGAGCCGACATGCACATCCCCTCCATGAAGGAAGTCGTCAGCGCCGAGGAATGGCAGCTGCGCTGCGACCTCGCCGCGGCCTACCGCCTCGTGGCCCACTACGGCTGGAGCGACCTGGTCTTCACCCACATCAGCGCACGCCTGCCCGGCCCCGAGCACCACTTCCTGATCAACCCCTACGGCCTGATGTTCGACGAGATCACGGCCTCCAGCCTCGTGAAGGTCGACCAAGACTGCAACAAGCTCAGCGACTCGCCCTTCCCCGTCAACCCCGCGGGCATCGTGATCCACAGCGCCATCCACGCCGTGCGCGAGGACGCGGGCTGCGTGCTGCACACGCATACACGCGCGGGCGTGGCGGTCAGCGCGCAG